>PMDM01000029.1 GCA_003155565.1 Methylococcaceae bacterium
AAACAGGATCTGCCCTTTTTTGATCTCGCGTGTGCCAGAACACTCGCACAAGAATTTCAGGTTGTCATCGCTGAACCCGGAGAAAAACTCGTGGGTTGACAGGTATTCGGTAGTCGATTGATTGCTCATTGTTTACCTCCGTAAATCAATAGATACGATAGCGATGAATGAGTTCAAAACCCAAACCCATGAGTTTTTTGAAGTGTAATTTTTTCAATATGTTAGCATATATTTAAGGCCACACAAGCCAGTGATTTCGGGTTGAAACCGCCATTCATTCTGGCCGGAAATCGAAAGTCAACGCACCAATCGTATGGACATTGTCAGTGGCTTTTGGCAATCGCGGAGGCCTGCATTTGGCCGACTATACTTTGTTGGCTGATCGAGGGTTGATTGGCGATAAATGGATGGACTAGCTAATCCACAAACACCTTTAGTATATAAAAAACAGTTTTTCTTCCAACGTNNGTCGAAAGGCTTATGTGCTTCGACTCACTCAGTACGAACGGTTCAAACCAACAGGCCGAATCAATAGTGCTGATGCACTGCATCAGCTGCAGATCCATGCTGCGTAGCGATATCCCCTACCGCTATAACAACAACTTCAACGCCCGTTTAAATTCAGGAACAGATGAGTTCCATGACTTTATCCCTTAAGGCACTATACTTCGGATAACTTGATTTATTCAGTGTATTCGATTTTTACCATTAATAGGAGGAGTGATATGTCTCATATCAACTATCGAAAATCCATGTTAATCCTGATGCTATCGTTTGTGATAGCTGGATGTGCGCCCAATCGCATTTATCGGGACGTTTATAAGGTGTGTAATTCGGCATCTGGCGTTAACTGTGACCAGTATTCTTTACAAGAACACGAAGATAAAGTCACCCATTCAGATTATTTGTTGGGTTTTGTGGAGATAGATGACCAGGGACAACTTCGTGATCGTGAGCAAATGTATACGCTCATCAACAAATTATATGATACGGCTAGCAAGGAAAGCGTACTGATTAACGTTTTTGTGCATGGTTGGCACCATAATGCAGAACCTGGCGATACCAATATCGAAGGGTTCAAGAAAGCCCTGGCGGGATTGAGTCGATTTGAGAATAAGAAAAAAAGTGGGCAAAAACGTAAGGTTATCGGAGTTTATGTGGGCTGGCGGGGTGAGTCCATTACTATTCCAGTCATCAATGGCCTGACTTTTTGGGACCGTAAAAATACGGCACAAGATGTTGGTTATCTTGGGGTGACAGAGTTGTTGGTGAAATTGGAAGAGATTTCCAATGTCAGAAATTCCGTTGAGCCGCCGATAAAAAGCCGCTTGGTCGTTATTGGGCATAGTTTTGGTGCCGCGGTAGTGTACAGCGCGACCTCACAGATTCTTATGAGCCGGTTTGTGAATAGCCAACCTGGCAAAGGCTTTACCGATTATGCCGAGGGTTTTGGGGATTTGGTCGTGTTGCTAAATCCCGCTTTTGAAGCCTTGCGATACGCGCCTGCACACGATTTATCCCAGGCGAGATGCGGCTTTTTTGATGACCAAGCACCAAAACTGGCCATTTTGACTTCGGAAACGGATTATGCCACTGGCATGGCGTTCCCATTAGGGAGGACTTTCGACACGTTTTTTGAAACACATAATGAAGTTAAACGAAACGATTGCGGCTACCCGATGACCTTGGATGAAGGCGAGGCAGATCGCAATACTGTCGGTCATTACCTGCCTTTGGTTAGCCATACTTTAACGCCGGTCAAAGACAAAAAAGCACAACAAGTTGCCCGTTCTGGGAAAATAAAAAATATCTGGGCAAATCAAACATCTGGCGGTTCAACTCAGTTTGGAAAGTCCTTGCTGACGCATTTGAAGAAAACCGTGCCGCGCAGTCCTTATCTTAATATCCGTGTCGATAAGGAGTTAATGGATGGACATAATGATATATTTCGTCCTGAAGTAACTGATTTTATTGAATTATTGATTCAAATGTCCACTATCGATTAAAGATTGGCTCCGATAAATCCATGAGTTTAAGCTTTTTATGAATAAACCTTGAATAGTATTTAAGGCTGTTTTTTGAGCGTTAGCTTGGCTTCATCCCAGTAAGCGTCAAGTTCAGCGAGTTGGCAGTTTTTCAGGTCGCGGCCACTGGCAGCGACTTGTTGTTCTATGTACTGAAAACGCCGGGAGAATTTTTTGGTGCTGTGTTTTAGTGCCAGTTCAGGATTGATCTTTAAATGACGCGCTAAATTAACCGTGACTAATAACAAGTCGCCGATTTCTTCTTCTATGTGGGCTTGATCGCCGGATAACCAGGCTTCCTTGACTTCATCAAGTTCTTCTTGCACCTTATCGAAAACGGGATCGACGACTATCCAATCAAAACCGAAGTTGGCGGCACGATCTTGTATTTTTTCGCATTCGAGCAGGGCAGGGAGGCTGGTTGCCACGCCATCCAGGACACTGATTTGTGTAGGGATTTTGTTTTTTTCCTGGCGTTCGTCAGCTTTGGCTTGTTCCCAGGC
>PMDM01000099.1 GCA_003155565.1 Methylococcaceae bacterium
AACTTAACGACGTATTATGCGATGAACCCGCCAACAGCAGGCCAAAGCAACTGGACGGCGTATCATTACATTACCGATAATCCGCTAACTCCTGTATCGGTAGATCCAACGCCGGGGACAGGGACATCATTGACTTTCGATTCAACCGGTAAACTAACCTCTACGGCTACTGGAGCGTTAGCGCCGTGGACGCCACCCAATTCATCGGCCGCCCCTATTACCGCCACAATGGATTACACCGGTTCCACGCAATTATCTTCCGTTTTCAGCGTTAATACGTTAAAGCAAGACGGGTTGGCTTCGGGTACATTAACAGGCATTGCTGTCGATAATTCGGGGGTTATTTCCGCCAATTTCAGCAATGGCAGTTCAACGCCATTAGGCCAAGTGGCTTTAACTCTGTTTACCAATCCGCAAGGTCTAACAAAATTAGGCGGCACAAACTGGGGGCAAAGTTTTGCTTCAGGAGCGCCTATTTCAGGGACTGCCGGGGCAGGTCAATTCGGCGAGATTCAGTCGGGTTCACTGGAGCAATCCAACGTTAGTTTGTCGCAAGAATTGGTCAATCTTATTAGTGCCCAGCAAGCCTATCAAGCCAACTCGCAGTCGATTTCGACTGAAAACAAAGTAATTGAGACGATTATGAATGCTTTCCGTTAAACCGTTAAATCTTGACGCGGGAGCGAGGTATGGATAGAAGCCTATACATTGCCATGAGCGGTGCCAAACAATCGTTACTGGCGCAAAGTTCAAACGCCAATAATTTGGCGAATATGCAGACGACCGGTTTCAAATCGGATTTGGATTGGTTCCGCAATAGGCCTGTGACAGGCGCAGGCTATCCTACTCGGGTTTACGCCATGATAGAAAAACCGGGCACCGATTTTTCCACTGGCGCCCTGCAGACGACCGGGCGTGACCTGGATGTGGCCATCAATGGTACCGGATTGATGGCCGTCCAGGGCGAGGATGGCAAAGAAGCCTATACCAAGGCCGGCGACCTGCGTATTACGCCGGAAGGTTTACTGCAAACGGGAACGGGCTTGCAGGTGATAGGGCAAAATGGTCCGATTACCGTTCCGCCGTCAGAAAAACTGACCATAGGCAGTGATGGCACTATCACTATTATTCCATTAGGCTCAGGGAATGCGACCACGCTGCAAGTGCTGGACCGGATTAAACTGGTCAAGCCGGAAATGGCCGACGTGGAAAAACAAGGCGACGGTTTGTTGCATCCTAAGAATAAGCTGCCGCTGGCCGCCAGCGCCGACGCCAGTTTGACCACCGGCGTTTTGGAAGGCAGCAATGTCCAGGGGTTTTCAGCGATGACAGAAATGATTGAACTGGCAAGAAATTTTGAGTTGCAAACCAAGGTGATGAAAAATGTGGACGACAACTCCGCCGCAAGCGCCAAATTAATGCAAATGGCATAAACGATGCTTATTTTAATCTAATCAAGCCCTATAAGTCTGGAAAGGCAAAAAATTGACACTGAGGAGTTTATCATGACAGAACGCGCATTATGGGTGGCCAAATCTGGCCTCGATGCACAACAAACACGGATGGCTGTTATTTCCAATAACCTGGCAAACGTGAACACCACCGGATTCAAAAAATCCAGGGCGATATTTGAAGATCTGGTCTATCAGAACATCAGGCAGGTTGGTGCACAATCCAGCCAAAATACGCAACTGCCATCAGGCCTCCAGCTAGGAACGGGTGTTAGGACGGTTGCCACTGAAAAACTGCATACCCAGGGAAATATTCAGCAAACAGAAAATTCATTGGATGTCGCTGTCAATGGCCGCGGCTTTTTGCAAATCCTCATGCCGAACGGCGATGTCAACTATACGCGGGATGGCTCGTTAAAATTAGATTCAACCGGTCAGTTGGTCACTTCTAGCGGCTTGCCGTTAGAGCCTGCGATTACGATACCTAATGATGCCCTCAGTGTCACTATAGGCCGGGATGGTACGGTTTCCGTGTTGCAACCTGGGAACGCTACACCGGCTCAGGTAGGGCAAATACAGACGGCGGATTTTGTTAATGCTACCGGCTTGGAACCCATAGGCGAAAACCTTTACCGGGAATCTGTCTCCAGTGGGGCACCCGTCTTAGGAACGCCGGGCGAACAAGAGTACGGACCGTTGCTTCAAGGCTCTTTAGAAACATCCAATGTTAATGTCGTTGAAGAACTGGTCAACATGATAGAAACACAGCGGGCTTATGAGATGAACTCCAAGGCCATTTCAACCACAGACCAGATGCTGTCCTTTGTGACACAACAATTATAAAGAGGTGATGGCATGATTACGCGAAAGCTCGGTTTCATAGGATTTGTTTTATTGCTATTGGAAGGTTGTACCGCCATACCGCCAAAGGATCCCGCATTTGCGCCAGTTGCGCCGACGGACTTAAGGCCTCCGGCTCAAAGTAGCGGGGCAATCTACCAATCTGGGTACGATATGCGCCTGTTTGAAGACAACAAGGCGATGCGGGTCGGCGATATCTTGACCATCAAACTCCAAGAATCAACCCAAGCCAAAAAGGCTGATGACCTTAATACTAAAAAAGATAACAATATTGCCGTGTCAGCCCCAAGCATAGCAGGGTTTGCTTTGTCTGCCTTAACAGGTAATGATGCTAAAACCGAACTAGCGGCCAAAAGAGCCTTTACTGGGCAAGGCAAAGCTGATCAAAGCAATAGTTTAGATGGCAATATTTCTGTCACAGTCGTTGAGGCACTGCCGAATGGGAACTTAAGGGTACGTGGCGAGAAACGGGTGACCCTGAACCAGGGTGATGAGTACATCAGGTTAGCAGGCATCGTCAGGCCTGTAGATATAGACCCCAATAACACTATCACCTCAGATAAAGTGGCTGATGCCACCATTATGTATACCGGTGAAGGCGCTATGGCTGATGCCAGTAAGATGGGATGGCTATCAAGGGCCATTTTTAGCCCATGGTTTCCCTTTTAATATAGGACGTTTGATATGAATGCAATCCATAAAGGCTTTTTTTCGTTACTCCTGCTGGCTACGTTGTGTAGTGGTCCGGTTTATGCTGAACGTATAAAGGATATCGCCTCCATCGAAGGTATCCGTACGAATCAGTTGGTCGGCTATGGCCTGGTGGTCGGCCTGGACAAGTCGGGCGATAAAACCAAATTTACCGGGCAAACCTTGCGCAGTATGCTCGGGCGTTTCGGGCTGACATTGCCGCCTGGCATTGATCCTAAATCAAAAAATATCGCGGCCGTCGCTCTTGAGGCGGAACTGCCGGCATTTGCCAAATCCGGTCAGACCATTGATGTGACCGTTTCTTCTATTGGTGATGCAAAAAGTTTACGGGGCGGGACATTATTAATGAGTCCACTGAAAGGCGCCGATGGACAGGTTTATGCCGTCGCCCAGGGTAGTCTGATTGTGAGCGGCTTGAGCGCTTCAGGTCAGGATGGATCAAGTATTACTGTCAATAATCCCAGCGTTGGCCGCATTCCTAACGGAGCAACTGTTGAGCGCACTGTCAGCACGCCTTTTGCTGAAGGCAATGCGTTGATTTTTAATCTGCACACCTCGGATTTTACTACCGCCAATCGTATGGCGGAGGCTATTAACAACCTGTTGGGCGCGAATACGGCAAAGCCGATCGACGCCACCTCTGTAAGCGTTAATGCGCCACGGGACGCCGGACAAAAAGTATCCTTTGCTGCCGTGGTCGAAAATATTACCGTTGCCCTTGATGACGCTCCTGCGCGTATTATTGTCAACTCGCGTACCGGAACGGTTGTTATCAACAGTAAAGTCAGAGTCCAGCCTGCGGCAGTCTCTCATGGCAGCTTGACAGTGACTATCAGTGAAAATCCGCAGGTAAGTCAACCCGGACCATTTTCCAATGGCAGAACAGTGGTTACTCCGCAATCTGATGTACAGGTTGCCGAAGGTAATAACCACATGTTTTTGTTCAGCCCCGGGGTCTCTCTGGATAAAATTGTCCAGGCAGTTAATAACGTGGGTGCCTCGCCCAGTGATTTGGTGGCTATTCTTGAAGCGCTTAAATCAGCAGGCGCCTTGCGTGCCGAGTTAATTGTGATCTAGTCCGAGGCGGCTATGTTAAATGTACAAAATGCCGATGTTTATACCGACTTTAATGGCCTGGCCAACCTGAAAAACCAGGCC
>PMDM01000488.1 GCA_003155565.1 Methylococcaceae bacterium
TGTTTTTGACTGAGAAAGCTAGCAATTCGGCGATATCCAAAGTTCACTCCTGGAATATAAAAAAAGATTACAAATTATCCGCTAACAATAGTTCAACTCTACGCTTTTTTAAAGTGCTATTGTTTATATAATCGACCTTAACACTAAAACCGCCATCACAATGACAATCGCCCAACGAATAAAGACTATCCGTAGCCAAATAGAAAATTGTTGCCTGGATTGCGACCGCAACCAGGAAACAGTCTTATTGCTGGCGGTGAGCAAAACCAAACCCGCAACAGATATCGCCAAAGCTTATCAGGCCGGGCTACGCCATTTTGGGGAGAATTATTGCCAGGAAGCCCTGTTAAAACAACAAATACTGGGCGCTTATAACATCACCTGGCATTTCATAGGGCCGATCCAATCCAATAAAACCAGACACATCGCCCAACATTTTAGCTGGGTACATAGCGTTGATAGTTTACGGATTGCCACACGATTAAGTGAACAGCGACCGACTAACTTGCCGCCTTTGAATATTTGCCTGCAAGTTAATGTCAGCGATGAACAGAGTAAATCAGGGATTACCTTGGACGGATTACCGGAATTATGTTCGGCAGTAGCTGCATTACCGCGCTTAAGGCTTCGGGGAGTCATGGCTATTCCTGCACCACAAGAAGATTACGAACAACAGCGCCTACCTTATAAGACACTTGTTCAAGCCGTTGTTGATCTAAATCGACCTGAGTTAGACACTTTTTCGTTTGGCATGACTGACGACCTAAAAGCCGCAATAACTGAAGGCTCTACGATAGTGAGGATAGGAACAGCGTTATTCGGTAGCCGAACAAGCTTTACGCCACCAAACGGGATGATTCGAGCAAAGAAATAACTTCCTCGCACTGGATGATGTCTTTGGGTTCATCGCGAATAAAATCTGCCAGAGCAGAGATAGCACGCCAGTTTGATCGTTTGTTAACGAAGTTGTAAGCTGCCAGAAATAGTTCTGCCAGTTTCCGGTCGCGTTCTGCCTCATGGAGCATGAAACACTCCAGGTATTCAGTAATGACTTCAAGGTCTGAATTGCCACCATAGAACTTTAGCGCACCCAAATAAACTAAGTTGGGATTGAAAACCTCATTATCGCGTGACGCGACATATTTTGCCTCGGCCAGCGACCCTGCCAGCAAATTGATAACGTCTGCTTCAAAAGCGCATAAGCACTCTTCTTGTTCGGGCCAGGAAAAGTACTGCGTCGCCTCGGAAAACGACATAGGCAAGCTTTGAATTAAGCGCCCACCTTCAACTTTTGCCGTGTATTTGCCATGCTTACGCGTGAATCGATCTGATTGCTGCCCATCCCATTCCTGTGGTTTGATGATGATTTGAAAATGCACAGCGGGTAATTGTTTTTGCTTGTTGCCAAGATAAATGGCTGCGGCATGTCCTGCCTGATGGTAAGCAATACGCTTGTCAATTTCGATACGAGTATCTGGTGGGGTATTCATAGCTGTGTAGCTGTGTTTCATGATGACCTCGTTAAAAAGAATGCGGACTAATACAGTCCACATTTTAGAGAGGAAGGATGCTAACTCATGTGCTAATAATGCCACAGAAGTTAGGCGTAGTCTAACAGCTTATCTAAGTCTTGGGGTGCGGCAAATTGTCGCACCCCAAGAGATGTAGTTATTCGGCATAAATCAATGTCCTAGCCGAATGTCTTAATACCCAAGTGTGCAAATATCTTCAAAATTGTTCATCTCGAAGTAACTGGCTCTCAATAAAGATTGTTTTTCAGTCTTTTTTAAAGGATATAGCCTTATAAATACATTTAAATTCATACACATAGACTGTTAAGCAGACAGAATCATTTTTCTTGACAAATCGAGACAACCGGTCGTATTATAAAGTCATGGTAATCCCCAAAAAGCAAACGAATAAAGAAAATCTACTATCCCAAGGTGTGCAGCTATTGATGCAACAGGGCTATCATGGCACGGGACTTAAAGAAATCCTGGATGCGGTGCAGATCCCTAAAGGCTCTTTCTATAACTATTTTACTAGCAAGGAAAGTTTCGCCGCAGAGGTTATCCAGCATTACATCAACCCTTTCGTAGAACAGCTCGATAAACACCTTCAGAATCCTGACATGGATGCGCTAACTGCTCTAAAACACTATTTCAATGAGTTGGTAGCTGAGCTTGAAAAAGCACAATTCAAAGGTGGCTGTCTACTCGGCAACCTGATGGGCGAGATTGGTGATACCAGCGATGTGTGCCAAAAATCATTGCGGCTAGCCGTACACCGTTACCAGAGTTTACTGGCGAATGGGCTGAAAAAAGCGCAGATGGAAGGCACTGTCCGCATTGATAAATCGGCGGATGATATGGCGGATTTGTTGGTCAACACTTGGCAAGGCGCTTTGCTACGGATGAAAATTGAACAATCTGCCGAGCCGCTTAGGCAATGTTGCCACGATTTACTGGATGATTATTTCAGTGTTTGATGTTAATCTCACAGTATAATACGACTGGTCGTTTTTTATTTAACTAGGAGAATGCTATGCCAAAATATCTTATAGAACGTGAAATTTCCGGTGCTGGTGCTTTAACAGCAGAGCAACTGCAAGGCATTTCACAAAAATCCTGTGGTGTCCTGAGCGGAATGGGGCCAAAAATCCAATGGCTGGAAAGCTATGTGACCGATGATAAAATCTATTGCGTTTACATCGCCCCGGATGAAGCCACCGTAAGGTCTCATGCTGAACAAGGCGGTTTTCCGGCGAACAGGGTTTCGCAGATTAAAACCATTATTGACCCTACTACTGCTGAAAGTTAATCGCATTTTAATCATTCACCCCTAGGAGGTGCGCCATGCAAGTTACCTGGAATCCAAACACCTGTTGCCATGCTGGCGTTTGCGTTAAATCGCTGCCGGAAGTTTTTAAAGTTGAAGATGGCGAATTCGTAATCGATCCATCCAAAGCCAGCGAGAAAGAAGTAGAAAATGTTGTAAGCCAATGTCCTTCGGGCGCATTGAAAATCGAAGAGCAATAAAAAATATAAGCATAACAAATCATTACCACACGAGAGGATGCTATGAATACAACAAAAAACCTGTTTAACAGGCTAAAAACCTTAAGCGCCATCACCTTATCAACCCTCGCCTTAGCCGGAATAAGCGCAACTCCGGCTTTGGCTGATGAAACCTGCCTGTCGCCTTACGTCACCAAAATCACCGGACAAGAAGATTTTGTCTACATCTGGACTTTGGGTGTCGAAGGCTTGGGTGACGAACAAGACAAATTAGTGACAGTGGATGTCCGGCCAAAATCTAAAACTTACGGCAAAGTCATCAATGCCCTGTCCGTAGGCGGCCGAAATGAAGCCCATCATTCCGGCTTTACTGATGATCGCCAATATTTATGGGCGGGCGGTTTGGATACCAATAAACTCTTCGTATTCGATATACATACCGATCCGGCAAAACCCGCATTAACCAGAACCATTACTGACCTTGTCGCAAAAAGCGGCGGTGTAGTCGGCCCCCATACGACTTACGCCTTACCTGGGCGAATGATTATTACTGGATTATCCAATAATAAAGATCACGGTGGCAGAACAGGGCTAATCGAATACACCAACGATGGTAAATATATCGACACCCACTGGATGCCCACCGACAGCGACCTGCAAGGTGCGGTTAAAACCGGCAAATATGCCGACGGCTATGGCTACGATTTGCGCGTGATGCCACGCAATAACCTGATGCTCACCTCGTCTTTCACCGGCTGGTCGAACTATATGATGGATTTTGGCAAAATGCTTGCCGATCCTGAAGCCATGAAACGCTTCGGCAATACCGTGGTGCAATGGGATTTACACACCAAACAACCCAAAAAAATATTTGACGTGCCCGGCGCACCGCTGGAAATCCGCTGTGCTTGGGGTGAAAACCACGACTATTGCTTCACCAGTACCGCTTTAACCTCAAAAATCTGGCTGGTTTACAAAGATAAAAAAGGCGAATGGCAAGCCAAAGATGTCGCCGACATCGGCGAACCCGCCAAAATCCCATTGCCAGTCGACATTTCAATTTCGAGCGACGACAAGCTGTTGTGGGTCGATACCTTTATGGACGGCATGACCCGTGCCTTTGACATCACCAATCCGTTCAAACCAAAACAAGTCTACGAACATAAAATCGGCGCACAGGTGAACATGGTATCCTCAAGCTGGGACGGTAAACGCATCTACTTTACCTCCTCGCTCCTGGCAAACTGGGACAAAAAAGGTAAAGATAACGAGCAGTTCTTCAAAGCCTACGACTGGAACGGCAAAAAGCTAAAAGAGCAAATCGCCATCGACTTCACCAAAGAAAAACTTGGGAGGCCGCATCAAATGGTGTTTGGGGCGTATAGTCTATATGGTGGAGACAAGGCAGCTAAAAAGGATAAGAAATAAGCCTGTAAGCTGAGTTGAGGTACGAACCACAGTATATTTCCGGATGATAGCTGGGTTTACCAACCCAGCCTTGTATCTCTCCGCCCCATGCT
>PMDM01000425.1 GCA_003155565.1 Methylococcaceae bacterium
GGAATTATACCAATCCCAAAAAGTTGTTATATGAATCCCCTCATCCTGGCCTTCTCCCTTTGGAGAAGGTAACAATGAGAACTTATTGGGATTGGTATTACTAGCAGTTATCAACCTTGACAGGTGTCAGCTTCCAGATGTCATTGTTGTATTCCGTGATAGTCCGGTCAGTGGAAAATTTGCCGCTGGCGGCGCAGTTTAGGATGCTCATGCGTGTCCAGCGTTCGGTGTCCTGGTAAGCGGTCTCAACGCATTTTTGTGCTTCAACAAAGCTGCGGAAATCGGCGATGGTTACCCAAGGGTCGTGGGGGCTTTTCATTGACCCGATCAAGGCATCAAAAATACCTGGTTCGAATTGGCTAAAATGCTGCCATTCGAGCAGGTTCATCACGCGTTTCAAGTCTTCGTCTTGCTCAATAATCGAGGCCGGATCGTAATGATGGCGGCTTGCTTCAACCTGGTCTTCGGTCAGGCCGAACAGGAAGAAGTTTTCATCGCCGACTTCCTCACGAATTTCGATGTTAGCGCCATCCAGCGTACCGATGGTTAAAGCACCGTTCATCATGAATTTCATATTGCCGGTGCCGGAGGCTTCTTTCCCGGCAGTTGAAATTTGCTCGGAAAGGTCAGCGCCTGGACAAATGATTTCCATCGCAGAAACGCGGTAATTTGGCAGGAAAATCAGCTTAAGCCTGTCGCCAACGTCAGGATCGTTATTGATGACACTGCCGACATTATTAATCAATTTGATGATTTTTTTTGCCATGTAATAACCCGGCGCGGCCTTGCCACCGATTAGTACGCAGCGATTAGTCCAGTTTGCGGTGTCACCGCGCTTGATGCGGTCGTAAAGATGGATGACATGCAGCACATTCAGCAGTTGGCGCTTGTATTCATGGATGCGTTTGACCTGAATATCAAACAAGGCGTTAACATCCAGGTCAACATCGTGTTCCTGTTTCTTTAGTTCAACCAGCTTTTGTTTTGCGCTTTGCTTAATTTGCTGCCAGCGCTTTTGGAAAGCTTTGTCGTCTGCATAAGGCGCAAGATTTTTTAATAAGGATAAGTCTGTCAGCCAGCCTTCACCGATGGTTTCGGTGATTAAATCCGCCAATTCGGGATTACACGAAGCCAGCCAGCGTCTGGGGGTGACACCATTGGTTTTGTTATTGAATTTTTTTGGCCACAGTTGGTAGAAATCGTGGAACAAGCCTTGTTGCAACAACTTTGAATGCAATTCGGCAACGCCATTCACGGAATAGCTGCCGACTATCGCTAGGTATGCCATCCTGACCTGCTGCTCTGGGCCTTCTTCAACCAACGACATTCGGCTTAGGCGATCTTTGTCGCCGGGCCAATGCGCGGAGACTTCAGCAAGAAAGTGCATGTTTATCTCAAAAATTATCTCAATGAGCCTGGGCAATAGCTGCTTGAACAAGTTGACCGACCAACGTTCAAGGGCTTCCGGCAATAAGGTATGGTTGGTATAAGCCATGGTATTGCGGGTGATTGCCCAGGCATGATCCCAATCCAAGCCATGTATGTCTATGAGCAAGCGCATCAGTTCGGCAACCGCTATGCTGGGGTGCGTATCGTTAAGCTGAAAGCAGTTTTTTGCAGCGAATTCGGAAAAGTCATTGCCATGCCGACCGACCCAGATCGAAAGCACATCCTGTAAACTTGCGGATGCTAATAGGTATTGCTGCTTTAAGCGTAAAACTTTGCCGTTTTCGCTGGCATCATTGGGATACAACACCATGGTAATGTTTTCAGCGCTATTTTTTGCGGCGACAGCTTCAGCATAATCGCCCGCATTAAATTCCTGCAAATTAAATTCTTCGTTCGCCTCGGCTTTCCATAAGCGCAAGGTGTTGACCGTGCCATTCCTGAATCCGGGGATGGGGGTGTCAAAAGGTACTGCTAGCACGTCTTGGGTATCGACCCAACAAACCCGTTTTAGCCCCCGTTCATCAACGTGTGTTTCGGTGCGGCCACCAAATTTAATGGTTTGCTTGTACTCAAAACGTTCGATTTCCCAGATATTGCCGTTCCGTAGCCAATGATCGGGTTTTTCGACCTGTTCGCCGTTAATGATTAATTGCGAAAACATGCCGTATTCATAACGTAAGCCGTAGCCGGTAACGGGTAACTGCAAGGTTGCACAGCTATCGATAAAACACGCGGCGAGACGGCCTAAGCCGCCATTGCCCAGGCCAGCGTCATATTCGTTGTCTATAAGCTCTTCCATTTCAAGCCCTAGGCCATACATGGCTTTTGTTGCTGTGTCAGTGACACCCAAGTTTATCATGGCATTACTGAGTGTGCGCCCCATCAGAAATTCCATGGATAGGTAGTTGGCTCGCTTGCAGTCTTGTTCCTTGTAGGCGTTGTAGGTTTTTTTCCAGCGTTCTATCAAACGGTCACTAATCGCTAAGGATAAGGCCTCGTAAGCGTAGTGCAGGGATTTACAATTTTCATCCCGTCCCAGTCTGTGGCCGTAATAGCGTTTAAAATCAGCCATCAAGTGCTGCTCCTCCATTCCTAAGTCCGGAAGTGTGCAAATGGTTGAGCTTGGGTTACTTTTTTTGAAATTTCTGTGGGGCATGTTCTGTTCCTGAGTGTAGTGTTGTGACAATACTACCCGCATTGGCGATTAAATAAAATCCTTTAGTTCAAATCGACAGGGCATTGACTTAGAGCAGGTTTGAATGTCCATTTTGGTGCAAGATGCGAACACACCGCACTAAGGTTTATTGGGGCTTCGCACTATTTTGGTGAAAAAGAAAACGCCTGATTTATCATAAGCTAAGATTCGCTACACCACTATGTGCACCAAGTTGTACTATTTCGACAAGTGAATTTACTCAAAAATATGCTCATATCTGGACAAAATCGGTGAACTTAGGCACAATTAGCCGCTAAAATTCATCTTAACCCGACAGCAGCTTGGTCATGGCAACAATTACCGTATTAAATGGGCCCAATCTTAATTTATTAGGTCTGCGTGAGCCTGAGCTTTACGGTAATCAAACCTTGGCCGACATCAGGCAAAGCCTGGGGCAAATGGCAGCAGAATTAAATCATCAGCTACATTTTCATCAAAATAATGCGGAACACGAAATTGTAGATCTTATACATCAAGCCTACCACGCCCAAGTTGATTTCATTATCATCAATCCGGCGGCATTTACTCACACCAGTATTGCCATTCGTGATGCTTTATTGGCAACTCGAATACCTTTTATTGAAGTACATTTATCAAACGTATATGCCCGCGAGCCGTTTAGGCACCACTCTTATCTTTCTGATATAGCGGTTGGTGTTATTTGCGGGCTGGGTGCAATCGGATACGAGCTGGCTTTACAGGCCGCCCATCAAAATATCAAGCAAGAGAAAAACCATGGACATTAGAAAAATAAAAAAATTGATCGAACTCTTAGAGGAATCAGGAATAGCCGAGCTGGAGATTAAGGAAGGCGAAGAAGCTATCC
>PMDM01000235.1 GCA_003155565.1 Methylococcaceae bacterium
CAAATGTGTGGTCGATGGTGTTATCTAGCGTCCAAAGGCCTTTCAGATAAGAAGAATAGGGGAAATCGTACCAGGGATAATCATAAATAAAGGCCGCATAGTCCTTTGCGACTTTGGCGGCATATTTATCTTCGGCGACTTGTGTTTCGCCTGCCACGAATTCCGATGCACGGCCTATCGTGTTTTCGTAGATGTTTTTAATGAAATTCTCAGTCGCAAAACTCCATCCAATTACGTTCAATACGGTTTTGTACCCATCATTGTTATTTGGGCTAGTTTCGGTAAGTTTTATCACTCGATCATATTGTTCCCAATAATCCCGATTTGCTTGGGAGTAATCAAAATCTGAAGGCAGCCCACCTTCCAAGACAGCGGCATATTCACCCGCCGCGTAAACTATGTACCACTCTGGGAGTGACAGATAAGCATTATCGTATGGCCTGAAATAATCTTTCACCAAACTGGCTGGCTCCAGTTTCTTTTTCCACGCCTTGTAATACGCAAGTTTTTCTTTGCTGTAATATTTGTCCCAAAGTTTATTGGTAAATTTACCCGTAGGATCGTACTGGTTTTTTATTTCAAAAGGGATGCCAAAATACCTGTTAATGCCTTTTTGATCACTGTAGTTACCCCATTTTTTCAGTACGGTATGGTTTTGAAATCGCTGTCTCTTGGACAAACGAAGGGGCAGACGGACGAATAGCGTCTTTCATTTAGGATTAGCACTTTTTAAGTTCGTAATGACCAGTCTTAATGGTATCAACAATATCCCTAGCAATCATCTTGTTATTCATGATGAATGTGTGTAATGACGGCACGATTTGCACCGGGATTCGGGGCAACAGCGTTTCTTTGACCATCAACACACCGTCATTGGGTTCGTCTTCAAATGGCGAGTAGCGCCCAGTTAGTCCAGAATTACCCGCGTAGATTTTCGTCGGTATTTCGGGAACAGGCAAAGTGGACATGAATTCCTGATTGGCGAGAAGTTGTCCCATTTCGCCTGCCAACAAACGATACCAACGGCGCGGGGCAAGACGACGTACGGCATCACAGGCTTGTGTAGGTGGTGCCAAAAAGAAACAAGCGGCTGGTTTGTGGGAAAGTGATGGCAAAACCGCACGGGTAAGCACTGAACCCAGCGAATGGGCAACCACTATAAAATCTTCTTCCGCAACTTTCCTTTCGATAAACTGACGCAATCGCTTTGTGCAACCCTCCCAATGCTCGAAGGTTACGGCGTACGCAAACAGGTTGGTTTTTATGCCCGCCTTCCTTAAACGATAAGCCAACAAGCTCATGGACAATGGCGTTCGCCCCATGCCGTGGATGATGATTGCATGCATTGGTTAATTTTCCATCAATCAGCTATCAAATTGAATCTGCTATTTTTAGCTGGCTATCGACCCGCATAATTGACCTAACTATAGGCTAAAGTTCAATAATAGCCATGAACTTAACCCTGCATTCAATGTCTCAGAATATTATTTATTTGTGTTTTTTACACGTTTTGTTTGATGTGATAAACTGCCCATACTTGGTTACAAATAAGGTCCATCCGCCATTGTGTGGTATAGCTGCAATACCTTGAATGAGATTCGTATGACAGGAACAGGCAACATAAACTCCAAAGTGCAAGCCAATGTACAAGCAATCATCGCCAGCCTTAAGGACAAACCCGGAGCGTTATTGCCAATCTTGCATGGCATTCAAGATGAACTTGGCTACATTCCTGCGGAAACAGTTCCAGCTATCGCCGATGCCCTGAATCTTTCCCGCGCAGAAGTTCATGGTTGTATCAGCTTTTATCATTATTTTCGTGATACGCCCCCCGGCAAAACAACGATTCATCTATGTAGGGCAGAATCTTGTCAGGCAATGGGATCAAAGGCACTGGAAGAGCATGTCAAATCAAGGCTAGGTATTGATTATCATGAAACAACGACAGACGGTGCTTTTTCGTTGGAACCTGTTTATTGCTTGGGTTTGTGCGCTTGTTCGCCCTCCATGCAGGTTGGCAATGAGGTTTATGGCCGGGTATCTGCCGAATCTTTTGACAACACCATCAAGCAGGTTGGGTCGTTATCATGAGCATTACTATCTACGTACCTTGTGATTCTGCGGCGTTATGTTTGGGCGCTGACAAAGTTGCCTCTAGGATTGTTGAAGAAGCAGAAAAGCGCAACATTACCATCAACTTAATCCGTAACGGCTCCCGAGGATTGTTCTGGTTAGAACCTCTAGTGGAAGTTGAAACTGATAAAGGCCGTATTGCTTATGGCCCGGTGCAACCAAGCGAGGTATCCAGCTTATTTGATGCCGACTTTCTAACAGGCGACACACATCCGCTCGCGTTAGGGTTAACGGAAGAACTGCCTTACCTCAAAAAACAAGAACGCCTGACTTTCGCCCGTGTTGGCATAACTGATCCGGTCAACCTTGACGATTACTTGGCTCACGATGGTTATCGTGGTTTGAAAAATGCCTTAGCCATGACGGGTGCGGACATTGTTAAGCACGTCACCGATTCCGGCTTGCGGGGTCGTGGCGGTGCGGCATTCCCGACGGGCATCAAATGGAATACCGTACTGAACACAGCATCGGAACAAAAATACATTATTTGCAATGCCGACGAAGGCGATTCCGG
>PMDM01000392.1 GCA_003155565.1 Methylococcaceae bacterium
AAAATTTTCGACCCCTTCTTCACCACCAAACCGGTGGGAAAAGGAACGGGGCTGGGGCTTTCCGTTTCCTATAACATTATCAAAAAACACAACGGCGAAATCCAGTTGGACAGTCGTGTCGGCGAAGGCACCACATTTCGAATTGTATTGCCGAAAAAAGATGAGGCAGTAACGGTATGAGTTCCGCGCAGTCGTCAATGGCCAATAACCGGCAGGCGATTTTGTTGTTTGTCGATGATGATCCCAATATACTCAAGGCGTTGCGCCGCTTGTTCCATCACGAAAACTACGCCGTTTATCTCGCGGCAGGCGGCGCTGAAGGCTTGGAAATTTTACGCCAGCATGATGTTGATTTAATTATTTCCGATATGCGTATGCCGGAAATGAGCGGAGCTGAATTTTTAGCCCGTGCGGCTGAGCAATGGCCTGAGACGGTACGCATTTTAATAACCGGATATGCCGATTTGGAATCTACAATCGATGCTATCAACAAAGGCCGTATCTTCAGTTATTGCAATAAACCCTGGAATGATGAAGAGCTGAAACTATTGGTTCGAAACGCATTGGAACAAAAACGTTTGCGGGAAGAACGGGAACGCTTATCTACTATTATCCGACTACAGAATGACGAACTGAAAACCCTAAATGAGCATTTGGAAGAACGCGTTGAACAGCGTACAGCAGAACTTAGCGAGACACTAAAGCAACTTGATCAAGCCAATAGCGGCTTAAAAAAGCGACAAGAACAACTGCGTCGGTTGAATGATGCCTATGCGGTGTTGAGTCACTGCAACCATACCTTGATTCATGCCCAAAATGAAGACGCTTTTTTATATGACTTTTGCCGCAACATTGTCACTACCGGTAACTATCTCGCCAGCTGGATCGATTTGCTTGACGAGGCCGGGGACTCTCCAACTCGATTGAGGGCAAGAGTGAGTTTCCAGGCCGGGGGTGAAAATAACACCTCAGGCTCACCCGACTTTAATCAGGCTTGGGGTCTAGGCCTAATTGTACTGGAGCAAGGTTCTTCAGTCGTCTGTCGAAATATTATGGATGACCATCGATTTATTCCGTGGCGTGACGAGTTAATGCGCATGGGTTGCCGGACATTGGTTTGTTTGTTAATTAAAGCGGATGACTGCATTTTGGGCGTTTTAAGCATTTGCGCAGCCGACGAGAATGCGTTTGCCGACCAGGAATACAAACTGTTCGAAGAATTGGTCAATGATCTTGCTTTTGGAATGGTCACCCTGAAGTCGCGGGTTATTAAAAATGAGCTGGAAAAAACCCTATTGCTCCGTAATCAGGCCATTGAGTCGGCACGCAACGGCATTATCATCACGGATGCCAGGCAGCCTGGAAACCCCATGGTTTATGCTAATCCGGCGTTTAAACAAATTACGGGTTATGAGGTCGCCGAGTCACTTGGCCGCGATCTCTTGTTTCTGCAGGATGAAGACCGTGATCAGCCTGGATTGGACACCATCAGATTGGCCTTTCGCCAACAAAAAATGGGACATGCTGTTATCCGTAATTACCGTAAGGACGGCTCCCTGTTCTGGAATGAACTGGCTATTGACCCGGTTAAGAATACTATCGGTGAAGTGACGCACTTTGTCGGTATTATGGATGATATTACTGATTTTAAAACCTATCAGGAACAGTTGGAGTATCAAGCCACTTATGATGAACTGACCGGACTCATCAATCGGAATCTCCTTAGTGATCGTTTTGAACAAGCCATAAGCTCCGCTAAGCGGGACCAAAAAGGGGTTTGTATCTTTTTTATGGATCTCGATAACTTTAAAGTCATCAACGATACGCTGGGACATTCTGCTGGCGATGAACTGTTGAAGGTAATCGCAGAGCGACTACTGAATTGCGTACGATCCTGTGATACCGTAGCCCGTTACGGTGGCGACGAATACGTGCTTGTTTTCCCCCAGATTGACAAAATGGAAGATGCTGCTTTGATAGCGGAACGGATAATTGCTGAAATTTCCCAACCCCTGCAAATTAAAGAACATAAACTTCAAGGGACGGCCAGTATAGGTATTGGCTTTTATCCTCATGATGGACAGGATAAAGAAACGCTGCTTCAGCATGCTGACGCAGCCATGTATCATGCCAAGGATAGAGGGCGAAATACATTTTGTTTTTATACCGAAGCGCTCAATCAGCGTCTGCAGCTGCGATTGACATTGGAAGGGGACTTACGCCAAGCGCTGCAACTGGAACAATTTATTGTCTACTATCAGCCTAAAGTCGATTTGCGTACTGGGAAAATCAGTGGTGTGGAAGCGTTACTACGCTGGAGTCATCCAGAGAAAGGAATGATACCACCCGATCAATTCATTCCACTGGCAGAGGATACCGGTTTAATTCTGCCTATTGGCGAATGGGTGTTGCGTACCGCCTGTTTACAAGCTAAAGCATGGCAGGAGGCTGGGCTATCCAATATAACCATGGCGGTTAATGTATCACCTAAACAGTTACATTTGTCGCACTTTGACAAGACGATTTGTGATGTATTGGATTACTGTGGTTTAGAGGCGCGCTATCTGGATTTGGAGCTAACCGAAGGTGCGGTCATGAAAGAACCAGAAAAAATGGTCGTTACTTTGACTCGTCTAAAGGAAATTGGTGTGCAGATTTCGATGGATGATTTTGGTACCGGTTATTCAAGTCTCAGCTACTTAAAACGCTTTCCTTTTGACAATCTCAAAATAGACAAAGCGTTCATTAACGACATCCCTACAGATGACGGGGATGTGACGTTGGTGTTGACCATCATTGCAATGGCCCATAATTTCAAACTTAAAGTGATTGCTGAAGGGGTTGAAACACAGGCGCAGATGGATTTTTTGACGCAGAAAAATTGTGATGAAATTCAGGGCTATTTCTTCAGTCGACCGCTGCCTGCGAAGGAAATAGAGCAACTACTCAGGGAAATTAACTTATCAGTAGCACCTCCCTAATCTGTATGCACGCTCATACTGATCTAACTGTTCGAGCTTTTGCCTTCCTGATTTATCTATGCAGCCAATATCCGCGAAGTAGATCAGATTAACAACAGCGTAACTCGACCTGCGCACTAAAACTCGCCCCATTCGTCGTCAACCTGTTTGCGAGGTGGCTTTGCGACGCTGGCTACCATTCGAGGCATCGGTTTATGGACTAGTGGTGTCAATCCGCGTCGAATATTTGCCAGTAAACAGCGTTGAAATTTTCCAAATAGATTAATATCACATTGTTTTTCAATGCTTATTTATAGAAGTTGACTGGTAAAGTGGACGCTGAAGGCAATAAATATTTGATTCTAATTTCCAACGGTCGTTTTTAATTGTGCGATAAAGTGCCCTTTACTGGCTAGGCGTAAGGATTCCTTCGTAAATTGATAGTAGTGCCCCGCAAACACCCATTAAACCTAACTTCATATCATTTTTACTGCATACGAAATAATCTTTTTTGGTGTTCACAACCTGGATAACTTGTCGATTATGACAAAATTTCGCTGAAAATCTGTCCCTGTGGAACCATATCAGAAAAAGATGTCATTTCCAGAAGCTGACTGCATCATTTTTGTCCGAAACCGAGCAGTTTTGTACACCCATTTCTAATGGGTGTACAAAAGTAGGCTAAATGGTTTTCGGACACATGTTATTATTCGTACACTATTTTCGGACGGAATTTGCGCATGTCACGCGTTTTTGCTTACTGTCGGGTTTCGACCACAGACCAAACCACTCAGAACCAGAGTTTAGAAATCAAGACGGCAGGGTTTGCTATTGAAGCGCAGCGACTTATTGAAGAAAGTATCAGTGGATCAGTCGCCGCCAAGGAGCGTCCAGGTTTTACCAAATTGATCGACCGGATGGAAGCCGGCGATATTCTGGTAGTAACAAAACTTGACCGGCTTGGCCGTAATGCGATGGATGTACGAGCAACCGTCGAACATCTTGCTAGTGTCGGTGTGCGCGTTCATTACCTTGCGCTAGGCGGTGTTGATCTGACCAGTCCGGCAGGAAAGATGACTATGCAAGTCATCGCCGCTGTAGCTGAATTCGAACGTGACTTGTTGATTGAACGGACACAGTCAGGAATTAACCGTGCCGGCCGCTGGCAAACAATTTGGCAGACCGACCGCGTTAAAAAAAAGCAGAACAGGTGATAGTCTTAGAAAAACTGGCTGCCGGGGTTAATGTTTCTGACTTGGCCCACGAATTCAAGACGAGCCGACAAACCATTATGCGAGTAAGAGAAGCGAACATGCCATTACAACAAGGGGTGTAGATAACTTGGCAGGAATTTTCGGCGGTTAGGGCTAACTCAGGGTCTATGGCATGCAACCAAGCGATACCGCCTATCCGCGCTTCAAAACTCGCCTGACGCCAGCGGAGTTGGAACGGTTCTACACGCCGACCGATGAAGAGCTGGCCTATTGTGCCTCCGTCACGCTCGCTCCGACGACACGGCTCGGCTTTGTTGTTTTGCTAAAGACATTCCAGCGCCTGGGATATTTTGTGCCGTCGAAAGAAGTCCCGGAAGCCATCATCGAACATATCGCAACGGTGATCAAGCGTCGCGTTGACCGAAAAGTATTGCGTGGTTACGACCAATCGGAAGCTCGCCGCAAGCATTTGGCGGCTGTGCGGAAATTTCTAGGCGTCAAGCCTTTCACCGCTCAGGGCAAGACATTGCTCCGTGCCACGTTCAGCGAAGCCGCGCTGACCAAGGAAGACGTGGCAGATATCGTCAATGTCGGTATCGAAATATTAGTCCGTCACTGTTATGAATTGCCTGCCTTTGACCCTCTGGTACGGGAAGCGCGTGCCGGTCGTGTCGCCACCAATCAAACGCTGTACGAGCATGTGCAGTGCGCACTGGAAAAAATGGGCCCTGCTTTTCTCGATGCACTGTTCGTCGTCGGCGATGATTCCCGCAGGGTAAGCCCTTGGCACGACCTCAAACAAGATGCTGCCAAACCCACCGTCCACGGCATGCGGAATCTGCTGGCTCGCTTCGACCAACTGACTGCGCTTTCCAGCTATAACGCAGTCCTGAGACGATTCCCGTTGTCAAAGTTAGCCAGTGGGCTTTGGAGGGCAATGCCCTTGATGCGGCCAGTATGGCCGATCTGGCATCGTCGAAACGGTATGCCGTCACCTTGGCGGTCATTCGTCAGCGACTGGCTATTGTCACCGATGATCTTTGCGATGTCTTCTGTAAGCAGATGAACCNNAACCGTGCTGAATTCGGGGGAGCCGGCCGAAGTCCAATTGCAAACTGTCAGGAAAACCATTTCTGACCGACCCGACTTATGCGAATTCTCCCGGATGCACGCTGAATACGGCGGCAAAAATGAATGCCGATTTATGGCAAAGATTTTTGGCAACCGTCGAACGGAATT
>PMDM01000032.1 GCA_003155565.1 Methylococcaceae bacterium
AGATGTTTTTAACATCCTTGTTGGCAAGTTCTATATCTACAGAAGGATTTTAACTCATTGCCCTTCTCAAGAAGAGATACCAGCAAAGCCATAAACGCTGTTATGGCTTTAGTTTCAAAAAATCTCTTTCTTGGATTTAGAAGGGATTGGGTGGTTAGGTTTTTGATCTTTTAGCTTTTCAACGTGATAGGAATTTGAACGACTAATTTTTTCTAAGGCATATTTGCGATACCTTAGTTCTCCATGTGCCATAAAATAAATCCAACAAAGCCGTTGCGGTTTTTGTATGATTTACTCGAATCAATCTATTAGCAAATTATGACAAATAATAGTTACCAAAAACCGTCGCCACAAACTCAAGAAGAGGCTTTGAAGCTTGCCAAAGCAACGCAACGTCCGGCACAAACCAAAGAGCAAACCAAGTTGATAGCACAAGGTATTCAAAAAGGCATTGATCTTTACAAAAAACAGCAAAAAGAAAAAACCAGGGAACTGAATAAAAGAGTCAAAAAAGCCACCAAACAAAAAGAAGAGTCAGGCGATACGGATGATTCTGACGTGGAAGAAATAATCGTTAATCGGCAACATTGGCTTCCCTGGGCGTTGCTGACTTTGACGTGGTTAGGAATGGGGATATATTTTTTTCCTTAATTTACGAGCATCTCAATGAGAATTTATTATGTTGCGTCAAATCACCGTTCTAAATTTTCTCAACCTTCTTTACTAATCATCACCGACTTTTTGCATCAAAAAATCAGAAAATACAATACGGAAACAATAATGCAAAGATTCATATAAATGGTGGCTGCCATACCGGGTGCGCGATACAAAGGGTCGCGGTAGCCAATCCAAAAGACTATCCGGGCTATAACAAAAACCAGGGTAAGCGCGACCATAAGCTTCATGGATGCAGCTTCCAGAAGCGTTGACAGCGCC
This sequence comes from Methylococcaceae bacterium, assembly GCA_003155565.1. Taxonomy (GTDB): domain Bacteria; phylum Pseudomonadota; class Gammaproteobacteria; order Methylococcales; family Methylomonadaceae; genus Methyloglobulus. Next base: position 937 of record PMDM01000032.1, read on the forward strand.
AGTGTCCCAACCAAAAAAAGGAAATTTTGTTGAAGCGTGTTATCGACAAACCGGCCATTGATGATTGTCGCACGGTCTTCGGCATGCCGGAGAGGGTCGATTGCTTCGCTTAAGAATCGGTTGTTTCCTACCGTGACAATCCCGATAAACAAGGGAAGTGCGGCAACAAGGTTCATCCGTAGGGTAAAAATAACGCGGTCAAAGGGATTGTCCATGCCATCAGGAATAGGCAAATTCCAATACAACAGTGCCACTAATATCATCATGCTTACAACACCCGAGGCTGCACCGACTGCGACTATTTTCTGATCTGTATTCATACTTTAAATTTTAGCCGTACTTTGTGAAATGCAAAGTCGAATTAATAATGTTTCTCCCATTTCTAATTTGACTATTCAGATTTATATCCTAATAAGGGTGACGTGTGTTGGAAATAGTGGATTTGAAATTGTTAAGCCATTTATTAGTTTTAAATGTCCATTTAGGATTTTTTTCGTGCTGGGGTTGATGGTCTCTTGCGGGTCGGAAATTGAAATTCAAATTTTCAGGCGCTTTGCGTTGCGAATGTCTGGTAAGACACATTTGCCGAAATTCATGCCACCAGCTTCAATCGTAAATACTGGATCATTGACTTTTGTGTTTGATGGTTTCCTTACAAGAAACTTTAATCACTGGCAAGTTTGAAACCAAAACGGTTACTGATGGAAAATTGCCACCAATCAAGACCCGGGCAATACCGGTTGTCGAGCTACTCGTTTTCGAGAATGTACAAAAAAAGCGCCCAAACTAGATAAGAAAAACAAAGCTGAAGGAGTTAGAAGTACAAATGCTTTCGAACTTTCCACTACATGCCGACAGAGTCCATATGTACTGGCTAGTTAAACATCAAAATCAAACACGCGGCTAGTCGCCCAAAAAACTAAAAAAACCGATCCGGTTAATGATTTTTTAGATTTTCTCAATACCCTTTTCGGCTTGAATCATCAAGCATTGGTGATATGCTGACAGTTACGGAGTAAGCGGATGCCAATCGCTTTTGAGACAAAAATTCCAATAAACTGATCCCGCCTGGCAATCGGATTTCAATCAACCCAAAAGGAGATAACACATGAGTTTAAATTACACTGAAGATGAATTGAACCTGTTAGCAAATACGCCCCATATTATAGGCTCTGCGATGGCATTTGCAGGCAGTAGCGGCTTGTTCGGCACGGGAAAAGAAAGTTCGTCAATGCCCAAGCTGTTATGTCGGGTATTAAAGATTATCCCAATAACGCCATTATACAAGCGATTCTCCCCCATATTCAGGATGGTGCATCGGAGGCAATGGACAAGATGAAAAAAATACGTGAATGGGGTGTCGTGCGATATAAAGCGAAAGGCGTAAATTCCGCCGAGAAATTTCAAGCAGAAGCAGTGGAAGATTGCAAAGCGGTATCGGATTTGTTAGCAGCCAAGGCTTCGACACAAGAAGCGTCAGAGTACAGGCGATGGGCGATGTCCATCGCAGAAAAAGTGGCAATGGCTACCACCGAAGGCAGTTTTTTTGGGTTCGGCGGCGAGCGTTTCAGCGCCAACGAAAGAGAATTATTTAACCGGATTGAAAGCGCATTCGGAGTCCAGACCCTGTTGGCTTAGTGGTTAACCGCCGCATTTTGTCCGGAAAGAAACGAAATTTCACTTCCCACAACCGGTAAATTGAATTTTTACTAACGTCCGTTATCGAGAAACCATTTAAGTTGCCAGTTAAGCAATTTTGTTAAACCAACCAAATTTTTACACAATGTAATCTAAAATTATTAACTATGGCTCGATGCCTTTCTCCAATAAGGCGAAGGGTCGTTGGTAGTGCCTTTGCATGTATTGGTCAATAACGCCCCTTGAACGCCCCGCAACCGACAGGGGTTTTCTTGTCGGTCCACACAACTCAACAAAAGCAACTTCACGACAAATTTCTGAACAATAATAGGCATATTTTGTCTTTAGTAAGACAACCGATGCCGTCTATTCACCAGCGATGCAAAGTTCGGCATTATTTTTTTGGGCTAGGATTATTAACATCAAGGGGTATCAATATGTCATTACGAATCAATGATGAAGCACCAGACTTCACGGCCAACACAACCCAGGGAACAATTAATTTTCATGACTGGATTGGCAGCGGATGGGCTATCCTGTTTTCTCATCCCAAGGACTTTACGCCAGTATGCACCACGGAATTGGGCTATATGGCGAAGCTGGAGCCTGAATTCACGAAACGGAACTGTAAAATTA
>PMDM01000481.1 GCA_003155565.1 Methylococcaceae bacterium
TCAGCGGCCTTGCGATACCAGAAAATTGCTTGGTCATAGTCTCGCTCTACGCCACATCCGTTCAGGTACATAAAGCCTAAAGAGCTCTGGGCAGAGCGCATGACCATGTTCAGCAGTCTTGCGATACCAGAATACAGCTTGTTTATAGTCTTTATGTACGTCGCGTCCGCTCTCGTACATACGGCCTAATTTTAGCTGAGCCCCCGCTTTACCTTGTTCAGCGGCCTTGCGATACCAGAAAACGGCTTGTTCATCATCTTGCAATATGCCACCTTTTTCTACGCTACGACTGTACTCATACCTATTGCCTAAATCGTATTGGGCAGTTGCTAGATCAAGTCCAGCAGCTTTGCGATACCAGAATATCGCCTGTCCAATGTCTTTTTCTACTCCGCGCCCACCTTGGTACATCCGGCCTAAATAGAGTTGCGCATCCGCATTACCCTGTTCGGCAGCCTTGCAGAACCAGAAGGCTGCTTGTTTATAATCTTGCTCTACGCCATCTCCGTAATAGTACATTGAGCCTAAATCTGTCCATATTTCTGGATCGTTCAATGCTTGATTAGCAAAACACCAGTCAAATGCCAAGCGAGAGTAATAATCGGCTTTTTCGATATTTTGGCTTATTCCTTGTCCACCCTGGTATATGCTTGCAAGTGGAAAATAAGCTTTGCCATAACTTGTATCGGCCAATTGCTGAAACACCGTAAAAACATCTGCCAATTGTTGAATCATGACAAAAAAAGGCTGTAATTGAAGCAACTGTTTGTCTTCAACCAGTTCGCTTGGTTTTGGTAGTAAATCAGCGTTAAAGTGTTTTTCCCTGCCGTAATCGGTTATTCGATTATAAATATCCCGAGCCTGCCAATAGCGGGCATCCAGTTCAGTCCGAGCAATGCCGTTTTCTTTGCGCTGAATGGCGCTTAAACCACGACCGATGAGACTGGTCGGTGCTGTTGATGCGGCATTGATGGCACGGGTGCTGGTAATAATTGGTAGTTGCTCAGCCATGTCGGTTTAATGTTTGGTTTTGCATCTGCAAGATGAGTTTGCCGAGTTCATTGTGTCCCAACAGGCTTACATTAGATTGTTTGGCAAGCTCAACCGCGTTGGTCGTGTAATTGCCAGTGGTAACGACCCAGGCTCTATCGCAGCGATAATAAGCCATGCCGGATAAGGCTTCTTGTACTGCCCCTACGCCGACACTGCCAACCCAGCGTTTGGCTTGCACGGCGATACGCTGTTTATCTTTAAGCAGTATCGAGTCTGCGCCATAGTCCCCGGTTATGGGCGTTATTTCTACTTGATAACCGTGGCTTTTAAATAATTCGGCAAGATAATCTTCAAACTCTGTGCCAGTGAGTTTGGTTAGCTCTTTAACATGAAGGGAACCATAATGCTGCTCCCAACGCTCATGCTCGTTCTGCTTATGGCGCAATCCTTGGTGTTGTTGCTTGGCAAAGGCTAAGGTATCGCGCAAATAGCGGGCTTGCGGGTCTTCTTTAGATTGTCGCATTGCCTGTTTTGCAGGCATATTTTCACCAAAAATCCAGTTTTTTAGCCAATTCATACGATGTTGGTTTTATAGATGACCAGTACATTATAGTTGCCCGAATTAAGCCTGCATTGTAAACAGGCATCTCCATATTTGGAAAGCAGAATCTAACGCTTAGATTAATCAGATGACAATAAACCAAAGAGCAGCGAAGTGGAATGGAAAACTGGAATCCAGATGATAATGGAATCAAAAAAGTTTAAGTTCTCTTACTTTATTGCGAACCGGGGTGACCACTTCCTCGGGCGCGTTTTTGATGTACTCAAAGGCAGTGTCACGCGCTGTTTTTGGAAGACTTAGAAGATATTCAATAGCATTATCAACAGAAAACGGCTTTCCTGTTTCCGTATCGAATTGAGATGGCAAGGCCGTCCAAACCACTGCATCAAAGTGGTTAATTTTGCACCATTCCGACATAGAATCAAAAACGTCAGCATGTTCAGGAAACTCTGTTTTTGAGGTTATACCTGAATTAACATCCACAAATCCAATACGTTTTCGAACTGACCCTTCACGATCTCGCAGATCAGCAATAGCGTCTCCCAAATCCTTTCTTGAACTCACAGCATATCGACTTGGCACTTGTGCGCCATGTACTAAATCTATTACAAGAGTCAATCTTCCGTCTTTTGATACGCGCGAAAACTCCAGCGGTAATGTGGGGCCACCCGTCATCCAAGCACTTTGTAATGGCAGATCACGAGAATCCCATACCAGAGAACCCCAGCCAAGAATTGCTATCTTCATTTCCATGACTTTCATTATGAATAACAGCCAATTATACATCAAACCTTATATTATTATTCAGCGGCTCAATACCTGTTCGATGAAGTAAATAATTTAAAAAAATCATCATGTTATTCTGAAATTTGGAGCTGTGACAGTCCGAAAATAGATGCTTAGAGCGGATGCAGTTGGCCGAAAATTCGCCTTGAAATGGAGATATTGAACGTTAATTTTTTCCCACATTGGTCAACATGCTAAAAGTGTTGATCGATGGTTTTATTGGTTATTATGCAATTTGTGGTCATCTGTGTTTTTTATGGTCAAGATAGATGAAAATACCTGGTCATCTTCGTGAGAATATCTAATAAGTTCGGTCATGGGTTGCACATAACGGTCGTAGGCTTCCAATACTTCGCGGTAACGTCTTGACAGTGGCATGCGTTCATTAGCCGCTTTGGCACGTTCGGCAATGCGGCCATATCCCGATCCTGCAAGGCTTGATGCAATTGCTCCAAGCCGGATTTAATGTCAATAATCCGGGCTTTTAAAATGTCCGATAACCCCAGCTCGTGTTCATGTAATAAGCTGCCGACAAATTGGCGGACATTTTCGTTGAGTTGTAAGGTATTGCTGTGCGACATTTCGATCAACAATTCAGCATTGACCAGTTGTTGCAAACATTCTACCTGTTGTTCGGTTGATTCATGTGCATAGACTTTTCCCAGCAACGCCAGTACCTCGTCACGCTCATAGCCAATCTGGTCGCGACCTAGGAGGACGAAGCGCTCTATCGCCTCCCAGTGTTTGTCGAGCGCCCTAATCAGGCTTCGTGGGTTAATCATTTTGGTATAGTGTGATGTGAATTCCAGTTTTCAGAGGGCCATCCAAACAGTAACTCGCTAGAACTAACTCAATCTGGGTGACTTCACTTGTTAGTCTACAAGTTTTAACAGCCCTAGACCAAATTTTATGCAGTGGGCAAGGTCTAATCGGATTTATGATAATTAAGGAAATAAATCACTATCTACCAGCCATTAACTGGCGACTTTCAAAAAGCCCGGCAATGAGTAGGTAAAGGGTTAACAATGCACCTGCCAACAACCCAGGCGGCCAGAAAATCATCGACTGTAACTGTAAGTTAGCTTGATAAAACCCTAACCCCAATCCGATATAAGCCAAAATCCTCAATACATCATAATTAACCGGATAATAAATCCGCCCCAGCAAATAAGAAACCACCGCCATGCCCCCATAGCAGGCCAAGGTTGCCCAAGCGGAACCCATATAACCGTATACGGGAATCCACCAGATATTCAGGACAACGGTAAGCGCTGCGCCGCACAAAGCCACGAAAGCTCCCAACAAGGTTCGATCCGTCAATTTGTACCAGATAGATAAATTGACATAGATACCCAAGCACAAATTAGCCAGCAACAACACAGGGACGACATCCAGCCCAACACGGAATTCCGGCCCGACAAAGTACTTAAAAAAATCGATAAATAAGGTAACCAGTAAAAATATGAAGACGCAAAAAATCACAAAAAACCGCAGCACTTTCGCGTAAATGTCGCGGGCGTCGTTATTGTTCGCATAGGAAAAGAAAAACGGCTCGGCAGCAAAGCGGAAGGCCTGGATAAACAAGGACATCAGGATAGATAACTTGTAACACGCGCTATAAATGCCCAACATTTTCATGTTGGTCGATAAATCAAAGGGCAGCAATTGTTTAAGCAGTACGCGGTCTAGCATTTCGTTGATGATGCCTGCAAATCCTATCACCACCATGGGCAAAGAATAGCGGAGCATACGGCTGAATAAGTTTTTGTCGAAGCCCCAGCCTAAGCCCAGAAAAAGTGGAATCAGCAAGAAAAACTTGCACACGCTGGCTATCAGGTTAGCAATAAAAATATAACCCACACCGATAGCTGGATCGTAAAATTGGGTAATTAAGGGATAGGTTTTATCGGTATATAGTTTAGGACAATACTTGATAAAAAACAGGCTCAAGCCGACAGTTATCAGTATTTCAGCAATCTTGATCCCTACGAATGAAAAGGCTTTGTCTTCAGCACGTAGACGGGCAAACGGTATTGATGAGATGGCATCTAGGATGAGGATCAAGCCAAAGCAAAGCACGTACTCAGGATGATCCGAATAACTTAGAAGATTGGACAACCACGGATTTATCCATAGGATAAGGGCAAAAAAACCTAAGTTTATTAGCAGAATAAACCATAAGGCCGTGGCGTAAGCCTTATCTTTGTCGGTATGTTCTTTGTCCCGAAAACGAAAATAGCCGGTATCAAACCCGAATAGCAGCACCACCGAAAAAAACCCGGTGTAAGCATAGAACTCCGCTACCACCCCGTATTCGGCCGCAGCGAAATAATAGGTGTATAGCGGCACCAACAAGTAACTGAGGAAACGCCCGAAGATACTGCTAAGACCGTAAATAGCCGTTTGCGAGGCGAGTTTTCTGATGATGCCCATGGCTTAATATTATCTACGCAAGTATTGGAGTGGCTTGTTAGGCCAGATTGATGTGCTTAGTGTTTAAAACTTAATCCGTACAAACATCATTCAGGTTGAGCGCTATGTTAATCATTGGTTTCACGGTTACGCATTATTGCGTTTTGTCTTTCCTGAATGCGTTTAGTTGCTTCCGATAAGGGTTCAAGCCCTACTTCCTGGCGCAGTAGGTCAACCTTTTCTGGCTCTTGCATTGGCAAAGGAAAAGCAATGCCACTTTCGTCAAAATCATGCTGGAGTTCCATATATTTGTGGCTTATCGGACATGGTAAGCACTCTGTCTTGTAAATAGGCCAAGCACCATCCTTCTGCTTCACCTTGATGGACGGCCTCCCGTAACAAGCTTAAACACTCATTCATAAACTTTGTGTCTAATACCGCGTGTTGAACAATTAACCATGCGGCTTCTGAACCTTCCTTGCCAACTGCGCTTATTCCAGGCCATCCATAACTCTTTATAATTTCCTTAATTCGAGCGTTGTTCTTCTCGTGGATTACTTTTATTTTTGGGTGATATTCAACAGTGCCCAGTTCCCCACGATCAATTAATTCTTGTAAGACTTGTTGATCTTCTTCTTGCATGGATAGCAGTTCATTTTGTAATTGCCGGTTCAACTTATAACTCATTGTAAAGGCTAACTGTAAATAACCTTACCAGCTTGCAAAGTATAGATAACCCGACCTTTAAAAACCTGCCCCCAAAATGGTGTGTTCACACCTTGGCTACGCCAGTTATCCGAATTGACTTGCCAATCTTGGTCAGGATCAAAAATACAAAGATCGGCGGTGAAGCCCAGGGTTAACGCCCCTCTTTCAAGTTGCAGTATTTGCGCGGGTTCCTGGGTCAGCGCGGCTATGCCTTGTTCGATAGTTAAAGCGCGTTCTGCCACAAGCCTAAGCATTAATGGCAGCAGGGTTTCCAATGATGAAATACCGGGTTCCGTTTCCGGGAAAGCGCCCAGTTTGGCATCGAGATCATGCGGTTGATGGTCTGAGCAAATGCTGTCGATAGTGCCATTCGCCAAGCCTTCGCATAAGGCTTCTTTATCAGTATTGGTACGAAATGGTGGCTGGACGTGATAGGCACTATCAAAAGGGATAATATCATTTTCAGTCAGGTGTAGTTGATGGATAGCGACATCGGCGCTGACCGC
>PMDM01000308.1 GCA_003155565.1 Methylococcaceae bacterium
GCAATCAGAAATATTGACTGGCTGGTTATGGCCGATTTCGACTAAAACCGCTTGAAAATCTTGACTGGCTGCATTTCATAATTCTGGGTGGCTTTCACAAATAATTTTTGCTGGCTTTTTTATGGGATTATAGATGGCTCTTTTCCATAATCTTAGGTGGCTTCTTTGACCGATAATACGCAGCGATAGACTCTTTATGAATACACGGTTGAACTCAAATGATAAAGAGGCTGTCCGAAAAAAAACCACACATCTATCACTCAAAAACAATCATCAGGAACAAAATGCACATATCCCATTTCGAACGACATTACACAACGCGTATCGGTTGGCTACGTGCCGCCGTATTGGGCGCGAATGACGGCATTGTGTCAACTGCCAGCCTGGTATTGGGCATAGCGGCGGCCAATGCGGACAGCGCACAAATACTGCTTACTGGCGTTGCCGGACTAGTTGCTGGCGCCATGTCTGGCAGCAGGCGAATACGTTTCCGTCAGTTCTCAAGCCGATACGGAGACTGCTGATCTTGCCCGTGAACGCAAGGAACTGGCAGATGACTGGCACTTCGAACACAATGAATTGACAACCTTATACGTAGAACGCGGTCTTGAACCAAAACTTGCAGAACAAGTCGCCGAGCAACTCATGGCACACGATGCGCTTGCCGCCCACGCACGGGACGAGCTGGGCTTATCGGGTATAAGCCTATTCAAGCCGCTTTTGTTTCCGCAACCACCTTCGCAGCCGGGGCTGCGCTTCCGCTTGGCTTAACCTGGTACAGTCCGCAGGAAATGACCGTTTCCGTTGTAGCAGCGGGCTCTCTCCTTTCCTTAACCCTACTTGGTGGGCTGGCTGCCCGCACAGGCGGCGCGAAGGTTATAATCGGCGCAGGCCGCGTCACGCTTTGGGGGCTGTCGCAATGGCGGCTACGGCATCGGTAGGTAAGTTGTTTGGTGTTATTGTCTGATGGAATATACAGCAATTAAACCAAGAGTATCCCATCAGTGGCCCGATGAGCAGGCTTATTTACCCTCATGACCCATCATCCGTTTTATCTGGTTATTGGCTTTAAGGGATGAAGCCGGGTTAGCCTGTTGATGTCATCTTGATTTAGGCCAAAGAAGTGATACATTGAATACATCTATTCAATAGAGATTATGTTATGGCAACTTCAATCAGGCTCGACCCCTTGATCGAGCAGCGGTTAGATTACTTGGCTGCGCAAACTGGCCGCACCAAGGCGTATTATTTGCGCGAGATTATCAAGCAAGGCCTTGAAGATGCGGCAAACGCAGGAGCAGTTTGTCGTCCATGCGTTCCAAGCCACAGGGATTGAAATGGTTTAATTAAACCATTTCNNTGAACTCGAATACTGAAGAGCCGCTCGGGGCTAGCTAGGTAGTACATGAAGGCGAAGGTAAGTACTGATTAAGCAGACCAAAAACCTGTTGGAAAAATTGTTGACGGCTTTTGAGAAGACTTATACCCTGACCTCTCGCCATAGGTCGAGGAAGTTCTCCAAGTTCACGACTAAGACGTTGAGTTCTCTTTGGACATTAATGGCCAGTCGGAAAGCAACGCGGTGATGAGTTTGATATGCTGGAGGTGGATTACAGAGAAAGGCGTTGTACTTGAAGCGAGTCAGCTTGAGAATATTGAGTTTGATCCGCCTCTGAACTTCAGCGTGGAGGTATCATCATACTCTAGTCTCCCATCGGCTGGTCCAGTCTAAGAGATTTGCGCAACAACGCAACAAAGGCCTTACCGGCAATTCAACAAATTGACAATATCTAGCAAGGAATACAGGATTATGAAAATTTACTTTCTATTTTTACTTTCGATTGTTTTCTTATTGGAAAACCAAAATGTGTTTGCACAGGAAAAAATTATGCAAGCAGGGGGGCAATTTCATGGTATTCGTGATTACAGAGAAGTGATGCCTGGCGTTCTTTATCGTGGTGGAGCAAATAACGGTCACGCCCCTTTAAAGCAGGGCCAACTAAGTGTGCTCTGTGAAGAAGGTATGGGAACTGCTGTTTATCTTTATAAAACCGGCTTTACTGGCCCTTCTGCCACTCATTGTTCCAAGGGTTCACTTGATTATATCTATAAAGGATGGGAAGGCACAGGACGCGCAGATGTTCACCAACGTATTTATCATGCGATAAAAGATAAGGGTAAGCCAGTTTTCATCCATTGCTGGTATGGTATTCATGCAACAGGTTCTGTCGCAGCTACAGCACTGATTCAATTTTGTAATATTCCTCCACAAAAGGCAGTTGAATACTGGAAAGTTGGTGTTGCCCAAAAAGTTCAGTATCCCAAGGTAATCCAAAGTATCATGGAGTTCAAACCAAACCCAAAACTTCAATTAACCACTGAAGAACGTACTCAGTATTGCCCTAAATTTTAGTGTATTTTGATGTTATAGGTAATTTGAACGATCATTTTTGGTTTGAATTGTGATTGAAGCGTCTTAATGTTTTAATGTATATAAGCCACATTGCTCGATGTGAATTCCAGAGGATTTGCTATGCACCTTGTAAAGTTTTGGCATCAGGCAGTTTTCGTAGCTTACCTGAAAGCAGGGATAATAAGTCGTCATTCATACGCAAACCAGAAGTGAGCGGCTGACAATGCTGCGAATTTTGAAGGGCGTAAGCCCCTCTAACGACAGTTACCTGATAAAAGACGGTTACTATTACCACCATAATCAGGTAAATAACGAACTGAGATAGTCTGGGATGTAAAAACCACGGCTTCTTGAAGTTGAAGGGCATTGCTGTTGGACTAACTTAGTTGGCGAAGGAATCTGAGGGGCTTATATCGAATATCTGTAATCTCAATAACCGAGATAAGAGGGGATTATTATTGATTGTGTTACTTACAGAAATAAAATCTTTAGGTTAATGCTAACTGTATAACTTTAAATTCAATTCGTTTTTGGTGATCCTATGAAAATCACGTCACTCTTTTTTTTGCTGATACTTACTGAGCTAGCCCACGCGGACAAGTTTCAAGGTGTGGAAAAAAATTATGGTAAAGAACTTTGTTTTTTACTCCACCGATTTGTTGATAAATCGGGAGCAAAATATCGATCGACAGATTCCAAACAGGAGGAAGCGCTTTGTGATATTGATTTTAATAGTAGTCATATTGGAATGTGCCCTAAAACATGGAGTACCAGTCCTGGCTCGGTTATTTATGATATTCAGAAATCAAAATATAACGAAACCCCTAGTGCTTTCGAAGCTGAATATTGTCCCAAACAGAGATTATTGAAAGGAAAAATTGACGGAGTTGATAAAATCGCGTCATTTAAGCAATCGGTAAATGGACAATTTAATCAGAGTACCAGTGCTACTTTCTCCCAGGCATCGCCTCTCTATTACCACTTTTCCAGATATTTTAATATGACTGTGGATATTCCTGTCGCAGTGATGAGGACAATGGATGGCAAAGCACACCTCAAACGTGTGGCTAGTAAAGGCCCTA
>PMDM01000005.1 GCA_003155565.1 Methylococcaceae bacterium
CAGGTTGGTGGCCGAAGGTTCCAATAACAGTCTAACTTCAGGCTCATATGAGCTGCGCACTGTATTTATAGCGGCGGTTTGTAAAACACCGAACTCGTCAAACCACGCGCCGGTTGTAGCACGGGCAAAGGTACCGGTTTCTATAATCGGGACGGGTTTGATAAATTTCATACGGTGGTGGCGGGCATGCCGTCAATATCCCATTGTTTGAGTTGCCGGGTGGTTTCCTTGGTGGCGCTGGCATTGGCGGCATCCCCCCGCCTGACATCATCACGAAGATAGTTAACCTCCGCCCTTAACGCCCTGATTTCTTCGAGCAAGGCCAAGCTGGCTGTGTTGGTTTCAGGCGGTTCCATCAGCCGCGCCATCAGCAACTTATTATCCGCCGCCGGGATGATCCGCTCCCCTTCGTGGATATTGGCCTGCATGTCTTTGGGGACGTAATTAACGCCTTTTTCATAGCCTTGCAGCCTGCCGCCATTCCATAAGGTATCGACATCATGCCGGCCTTTGGCTGTTTCAGCATTATATAACGCCATGAGCATGGCTTGGGGTATAACCCCAGCCCTATATTGTGCAATCCGTTGTTGCCACATGGCAATCCAGGCATAGGGTTCATCCCCAACAGGCGGGGTTGGCGGGGGCATATGCCCCTCAGAAACTTTATAGCCCTGGTTGGCATCGGCGGCTCTTTGCGCGGCATCAGCGGCGGCTTTACCGGCCTGCACGCCAACCAGCACGACAATGGCGGCCTGTACGCCTTTAACGGCATCATGGACGGATAACACCGATTTATTGATGGCTATCAAGCCTTTTACTGAAGATTTTAATTCGGTTAACTGCTTCTGCGCATCGGTACTAACAGCTTTAGCCCCGGTTTCCGCATTGCTGACCGCCGCCATGGCCTTGGCATAGTCCCTTGCATAGTCTACCGCCGTGGCTGAATGCGCCATGGACGCGGTTAAAAGTGCGGTGGTGTTGCCTTCCAGGGCCTCCAGTGATTTAGCATAACGGTTCTGGCTGTCGACTGTCGTTCCTAACCCCAAGGCTATTTTAGCGATATTTTCATTAAACAGGCCGAGTGCTTGGGCATACTGCACAGGCTTGGGCAAGGCCGACAAGGCCCCAAGGCTTAACGAAATCCTGAACGCCTTTAATTTATCGGCAATGCCGTCAAACTGGGTTTTAATGCTGGTCAATACGCTTTCAGCCTTGGCATAAGCATCGCTGACATCTTGTGTCGCGTTGATGAGCTTTTGTTGCCATTGGTAGCGCTTGTCGAGGGCGTCTATTTCCTGCTGGCGCTTGGCATTTAACGCCGCCAGGGTACGGCCTTGGGCTTCCATTAGGGCTATCTCCTGGTCTTTTTTGAACTTGGCAAGGCTCGCCTGTGCCGAGTAATACGCATCGGCAGCTGTGCTTAATTTAATGAGCATGGCATAGCGCTCAATATTGGCGTGGTTGGTCATGTCCAACGACTCCAGTAATTTGCGATAGCCCTCGCGCGTCGTGGGCAAGGCAAGGTCAACTGTTTTCAGCGCTTCGGCCAGTTGTTTTTGTTGCCTGATGGCTTTTTCCCGGTCGCCGTTGAATTTGTCGAGATAGACGCCAAATTGGTCTTGGAACTCTTTAAGCCCCCCGGCAAAGGTCACGATACCATCGGCAATCGCCAGGGCATCACGGCCAATGGTTTGCTTTGAAACTGAAAAGGCATCCTTGACGACCGCCACTTCAGCAACCACCCGGACGGCGGTCTCCAACATGCCTTCCCCGAGTTGCTGGTATTTACCAATGATGTCGCCAAAGACACTGGTGGCCATGCGGTCCATGGCGGCGCTAATGACGTTATTAAGCTTTTTAGCGGCCTCTTCGCCGGTCAAGCCTTTTAAATCAAGGGAGATGGACGGGATAACCGCTTGCCTTAGTTTTCCCTCAAGACCCTGGCCTAACGCTCTTGATAAACCCAACATGGTATCGCCAATGCTGGCAAATATGTCATTAATGCCTTTGGCAATGCCTGAATCCAGTTGGGAAAGTTGCAGTTGGTAGGTGTAGGTTTTTTGGCCGCCAAAGAATCCGCCGCCGTGGCCGGTTTGGACTACATCGGCTTGCCGTGACCTGACGATTGCGCCCGCCAGGATATCCCCAAAGGCGATAGGGTCTGTCCAGATCCCCGTGGCAATGGTGTTAACGTTTTTCTTATTGGGTTCAAACGAGGTTAAGCCCCCGGCTTTAAACACATTGGCGATGGTTTGCTTGATGGCGTCGGTCAGGTTTTTAATACCGTCGTTGATGCCCATTAACTCGACGTATTGCGCGGCGTTGATGTCGTTTAAAAGCGTGAGTGAGTTGTTGATGCTTTCCGAGAGTTTAAGCGGGTCGCCTAGAGAGGTGCCTCCGCCTGCGGTGGCGGCTTTTTGTTCCGGCGTCATGTCCGCCGCTTTGCTTGTGCTACTGCCACCGCTGGCAAAACCCAAGGTTGCCATCACCGCCAACATGGCCGCAACCCCGGCAAAGCCTGCCCAGCCTGACTGGGCGAACATTTGCGCCGCGCCTGCCGCAACGCCGGTTTCTGTCGTTGTGAAATTAGACGCCATGGTAGCGGCGTTCATAACCATCTGGGCAGCGGCCAGCCCTTGTGACAAGGTGTTAAAGGCTTTGGCGGCGGTACTGCGCTCGTTGAACATCGATGCTGCACCGGCTGAAATCTGGCGAAGGCCAGTGAGCGTTGAATTTAGGTTGCCTTTTTCAAGCGTTGCCTCGTCTTTTGACAGCTTTATTTTATTTTTCTGGTAATCAATGGCCTTGGGGTTGGCCTCGTTTAATTTCTGCATCCGGGCATTTTCGGCCAGCGCCACGGTGTTTTCCGTGATGGAATTAACCATCAGGTCAAAAGCTCCCGCCATGGCATTGATACCGCCCAGAGCGCCATCAAATACCCCAGATGTGATAGCGCCCAAGTCGCTGGTTTTAACCTTGGCCTGGTCTAAGGCGGCAACATAAGACTTTAAGGCGTCGGCATCCTTGGCGATACTGGCTGTTTCTGACGTTTTGGCGATATTCTTGTCATATTGCGCCATGATGGGCGCTTGTTGGTTGGGCGCTATGCCGCTAGTGGTTAATGTTAGCCGATAATAATCCCGTGCCGATAGGGTGAGTTGGTTGTATTGGCTGACCAGGGCGGCCATTGCGTCGGCTTGGGTCTTTTTGGCTTTGGCATCCTTTTCGTTGTTTTGGTTTTCAGCGGTCAGTTGTAATAAATACAGCTTTTTTTCTTCCGACAGATTCTTAAGCGCGCCCGATTGTACTTTGTATTCCATCGCCGCCGTGGCGCTGGTGTCCGCTTGAGTGGCTTTGGCTTCCAGTAGGGAGGCCACTTGGCTTTCATAAGCGGATTGCAGGCTTTTAACGGCTTGCGCTTCTTCCCGTGCCGCGTCTGAAATGGCTTTAGCCGCTGCACTGTGTACCTTTGAGGCGGCATGATGAGCGCCAGCAGCTTTAGTGTGTGTTGTGGCGTTGGCTTCTATCTGTTTTCTAATTTCAAGCGCATCCGCTGTCGCTGTCGTTTGTTTTGTAGCGCTGCTAGCGTCTGTATAGCCTGGTGGCTTTGCGCGTCCGGTCAAGTCGATAACTTGCCCGTTGTCACCTGCCCCGCCTGACTTTATCAGACCTGTTAATTGACGCCATTTCGCCATTAATGAGCCGACGGCAAGTCCTAAATCTTCCACGGCGATGGCAATACCTGTTAAAACAGGGGTTAAGACATCAGCGACAGGGGTTTCGATCACTTTAACTAAATTTGTCCAGGCGTTTTGGATGTCTGAATATTTTGCCGTTAGCGTGCTTCCTGCATCTTCAGCCGCGCCTTGATATTGTGCCAATGAACCGACCAGGATACGTCCAAACATTTCAGAAGTGACTTGGCCTGCTGCCACGACGTTTTTAAAATCCCCTACGGCTGATTGTCCGGTATAGCCTGCGGCTTCTGCAATTTTCACCATTAGTCCAGGAATAGGCTCAGTGACCTGTTTCATTTCCTCCCATTGTAGCGTGCCAGAGCTTAATGCCTGGGTAAGCCCCACCATTGATTGCCCTAATTGTTCTGAACTTGCCCCCGTTCGGCTCTGTGCGTTGCTTAATCCTTCAAGAATGGCCGCACTTTGTTGACGGGATATAATCCCCGTTTGCTCTATCGTCAAAAGCCTGCTAAAAGAATCCGTTAAGCCGATTAAATCCTTATGGTGTCGGTTGGATACCTCTGCCAGATAGGCCGTTGCTTGTGTGTAATCATCGGTGCTCTTGGTGAGGCTCCGCATACGGACTTCAAGATTTTGTAACGTCTCAGTAGTTGATATAATACTTTTACCCAACATAGCCATACCAATACCGGCAACAGTACCCGCCATGGCGGCGGCTGATATACCAAACCTGTTGAATGCTGAGGCGCTGGCGTTGGTTGCTGATGTAACTTCCCGTTGCCCATTTGCGAGTTCGGAAAATTGGCGTGAGGTGGTTTGTGCGGCTGCTCCGGTCTGGCTAACGGCGGCCTGAATCCGGTGCAGCTCACCGGTTACTTGAGAACTGCCATCGGCGTGGATAGTAATGCCCAGTACAATAGGTGCTGCCATTATTTTTTTCCTGTTGTCTCGTTGGCGGCTTGTTCGCGCTGCTCATTGATACCGGTTAGGGCGCCGTGCTCGAGAGCCTGTATGTCAACCAGCAAGGCCATTTGTTCCGATTTTCGTTGGCAGTTAAGAGAAATAACCGCAATAACAGCGGTGTAATCCAGTCCGGTCACGCCTTCATAGCCGGTGCGCCATTGTGTTTGCAGCGTGGCAAACAGGCCAATCGCTGCCCAGGCATCAAACCAGACGATAAAATCAGTCGTTCCCGGTTTCTCGGCTAGCCATTCCACGAACCAATCCGGTTTGCCAGCGTGTTGGTTTTCGACACTCTTTGCCAGGCTGGGTACGCCGAAAAATTCCGTATCAGAGAGCGGCTTGTTAGGGGCATAGGGCATCGGTTTTTCAGTAGACGTTACCCAATAATAGCCCGCCGCAGTCAGTTTTTTAAGCGGGTTTTCCGGTAGTCTGCATTGGTAAGTCCTAGCTGGACGCACATAAAAGCATCCGCAATAGGCTGTTGCAGCCAGGGTTCGGCAAGAATGGCGTCGAGCAGTTCGGGCGTGAACTCCATGGGCTGTTTTTTATCGTCCAACAGCGGGCCGATAGCCCGTATATACGGCTTGGCTATTTTCCAGATCGGTTCACGCGCTTCTTTGCTATCATCGCCCGTCATTGCATCGGGGCTGGCCCTTAGTTGCTGGGCAAGCTCTTCCCAGCGCTCGGACATTGACGACCAGAGGTCACGCGGGATGATTTCAAATTCAACATCAAATTTATGCAGTGTAACTTTATCGCCATCCAAGGGCTCTTTAGCTTCCACCGGGATGATACGTGATTCTTTTTTACCAATGACCAGCGCCATAAAAAACCTATTGTAAAATGATGTTTATATCGTTGCTGCCGGTTCCGGTCGGCAATATATTAAAATCCATGCCAAGCATTTGGATTCCGTCTTTTTCTGAATCGCTGGGATTGAGCAATTGCACGGATTTACAAAAAATGGAGATTTGGTTGCCGATCGGGCCGTGGGTAAACGAGACCTGGTTGGTTTGCGCGTTAATAATCGCGCTGTAAAAATCAACCTGGGAAGCTAAAGGTGACCAGATAGATACATTGCCTTTCACCGCCCGGTTTTTGATATAGATCATATCAGCGCCAGGGGCGTCTAAATGCACCAACTCATTACCGAGGTCAAAACTGATTTTATCCATGACCGTATCAGCGAAACCGTTAACAATCAGGTTTTGCGTATTGTCGTAATTAATCGGTAAAGGCTCAACCCACGCGCTTAAGTCAAAGCTGGGGAAGGCCCCATCTTCGTAGCGGTCAACAAGTCCCTTATAGGAAAACTTCATCACGGGAATGGCGTTGTTGTTAAACTCAAACGAGACATTGCCCCGGGCATAAATAAAACTATGCAAAGCGCCGTCTTCATAATAGTAAAAGGTGTTACTGATGTGGTTTGCAGATGACGGCGTATATTTAACGAAGGGGTTAAACGAGAAAACGGTGGTTGTCGTGGGCGCTTTTTTAAAGGCGGGCGTGACCGTTGCAATCTTGCTGGTGCCATTGTAATCAATCACCAGGCGATAGGCTGACAGGGTAAACGCGCCACCCACTAGCGTCAGGAACTTATAGGGTGTTTTAACGGTTACCAGCCGCGTGGTGCCGTTGCTGGCAATGATGGGCTTGATCTCAGTGACCTTAAACGTTGAAGCTGATGTGGGGATCGTCGCCAGTTTTGATGCTAAGGTTGCCTTCCTGCTTACGGTGTCATAAGCGGAAATACGGCGTATTTCTGTAACGGCCCCCGTTGTAATTTTCAAGTCACAGCCAAGGATATTAGCGGAAGCTAAAGAAGCGGGTAGATAGATATAATTAACCGTTGATATAAAGCTTCCTGAGCTGACAATAGTCCCGGAAAAATGCACGACGGTGGCCGCCATGCCGACATAATAATCATCATTGTACAGGATGGTGTAAGCCGTTGCCGCTGCGGGTGCAGAGGGAAAAGCCGAGGAGACGGTGGCTACTTTCGTGGAACCTACGTAAGCCGAAATAGTCCGGGTTTGCCCGGCTATGATCAAGCTCATGCCGGTATAGAAATCATCATCCGCCGAAGCGGTTACGGCCAGGTTTATAGCGGTTGTTGTCGAGGTGCCGACGGTTGACCCCGTTGCTATGTTATCGGTGGCGGGCAGTTTTATCTGTGCCTGGTCGGTAACACCGGGCGCTTGTAATACGCCGGATTGAAATTCCGCGAGGACGGTCATCCCGCAGTAAATATCATCAGTCGCCGAAGCGGCCGTATCCAGTTTGATGCTGTTGAGCGTGCCGCCTTGGGCAGTAGCGCTAATGGCTGTCGCTGAAACGGTTTTTACCATGCCGCAGCCGCGTAAAACAGCATCATAGGCAGGGGTTGTCCCTGGCGTGGGGACGCCTGCTGCATTGCCGCCGGTGGCCAAGGCTATTTCAAAATCCAACTGGCCTTCAGAGGTCGCCACCACTTTTGCACTCGACCCCATGAACGGCTTGATGGTGTTGCGGTCAATGGTTTTCACATCGAGTTTTTTTACGGTCAACGTTTCGACATAGAGGCCGTTTACTGAGGTTGGGGACGAATCAATACCGGGCGTGGTTTCGGCCTTGGCAATTAAAAATCGCTTATTGGTTAGGCGTGGATCACTCATCATCTTCCCCTAATTTGTGTTCATCGTCGGATTCAGCTACGGCTTCGGCTGCATCGTCCGCATCAATCCCGGCACCCTCTTCAGCTTCAACCGGTTCTTGTTCTGTTATATCTTCAATCCCGCTCATGGCTTTACTCCCGATCCAGTTGATTTTATCGTTTCTTGCCTGTCTGTACTTACAGTTTCCATGGCGTCAGGTTGTGCAGTTTCCTGACTGTCAGGTTGTGCATTATTTACGTCAATTTGTACAAGTTGTTCCCCCTCCGTAATTTCTTGGGGTCCATCGTCCAATACATAAGAATCAGTCTTAGCGTCATAGCTGCCACTTTTTCCGGTTTTTTTATAGTCTTCAAAGTTCAAGTTCATTTTTAATCCTAAGCTACCCGAAGATAGCGGCTTGTTTGCCAAAGTTCGCGCCAGAAGTGCAGCCCGTCACGCATTAAAACCAGATCGCCGCCGCCATATTCCAGCGGCGCATAACTGTTATCAACCGTCAAGCCAAGTAACACGCCCCGGATCAGAGTGCATAAGGCTTCGCTTTCGTCTGAATTAACCCCGCCCCGGGCATCCTGCACATTGCGGGTCACGACCAATACGCCCAGCGTTTCCATGCTCAGTTGCGAGATTGTGCTAATCGCGGTATTGGGGTTAACGGTTACTTTTTGCCTGAACACATAACAACCCGGCGGCGTGACAGCATTCGCCAATACGGATTGGATACCCGCCGCCCCGCCCACGTCTTTAAATTCATGGATTGCCAGCCGGATGGTGTCTTCAACCAGCGCCCTTAGCATCATTAATAATTTTCCACGGCAACCGGCGCATTGCTGCTGATTAAGATACCGCCCATGGCTGATGGAATCGGTTCCCCACGGCTATCGGGGGCCAGTTTTATCGTCCCGTTAGCGACCATTTTTAGATAAGCGATAGCACTGTCATAACGGGCCTTTACGGGCTCATTCATTTGGTCGTCGTAACAATAATACCTGACAATATCGCCCGCCAAGCGGACAAAATTAGCCGGTACATTGGCTAACGGCAGGCTGTAAGCGCCCAGGTAGCCATTGATTTCCGAGTCAGCGTCGCTTATTAGCTGCATCAACACCGCATCGTCAATGTCCCCGCGTCTGTCCCTATCCGTGCGCTGGATGAGTTCAGCCACGCCAAACCGGTCAATCAGGTTTTGTTTCGTGCAATAGCTCATGTTTGCAAATGAGGTTGTTAGCCAGTAACACCGAGGCCGCCTGTTCAGACAGCACTATTTTATCTTGCGGCTGATAGCTAAAGCCGTCATGTTGCAGGGGTTCTATTACCCGATACTCAGTATCAACGGGTTTATGGGTTTTATCGGCCATTTAAGCCACCGCCGCAGAAATCAGATAGCCCGCGTTCACGCAACTAAGGACCGGTTTAACCGCATCGGATACGTCATAGAGCCAAGACCGCGTGGTATAGTCGTAATGCGGCGTTTCTACAAAGGGATAGCCAGATAGCTGGTAGGTATAGCCGTAAGTCGGCCTCCCCATATCGGCCAGGCCGCTTTGTTCGGTATAGGCCACAATGACGAATTTTCCCCAAATATCGGAGAAGGTGCCCGCCTCATCGGCGCTGATGGCATCGCCTACCACGACCGTGGAAACGCCGAACAGGGAGGCTAACAGTTCAGGTGTAGGCACATCACGACCGGTATATTTAATACGATCAATAATTTTAGGGTGTTGCACCATAGACTTAAGCACGGCTGCACCTAGAACGACGGTGTTGGCGCGTTGTCCTACGGCCTGGCGTACTGCATCTTTTGCCACTTCAATATCTTTGAGGGGGTCGGATACGCCGGTGGTCAGGTCGCTCCATTGGCTGGTGCCTGATAATGTCGTCTTGTTAGCGGCCTGATAACTGCCTGCGGTCGTTGCCAGTGTCGCCTGGTCAATTTCCAGCCGCAATTGCATAATATCCTGGACGGTGCGCACGGAGGCAGACGCCAGGTTAATACCCGGGACGGCTTGCGCTTCTTCCAGAAGTTCAATCGGAACGACAGCGGATAAGGCGTGGTCAACAATACCATAGGTTTGTGAGCCATAGCCGATAGAAATCCGCTTGACGGCGGTTCCCGGCGCCCGTGCCGTATCAAAGGTCATAAAGCTTTCTTTTCCAAACTGGATAATTTTTCCGGCGCGTTGGGTGACTGGAACGGAGGGGAACAAGGCGCTGCCAATCAGGGCCGAGTTTTTATAGCCTTGGGCAACGGTTGATAAAATCGGGTCGATAACCCGCGTTGCTGAGATAGTCATTTGAGTCATGGCGGTTCCTTATGCGGCGATGGGCAGCAATAAAATTTCGATAAATTTTCCGGTGCCTGAAGCGGCTTGCAGGGCAATCCCTACTTTAGCGCCTGAAGTCGCCCAGGTGATGACTTTGCCGGTGCCATCCACTTTTAAGGTGTCGCCTGCGGTGATAGCCCCGCCTGCCTCGCAAACGGTGGTGCCAAGGACATCGACGGGGACTTTATCACCCGACACGGCGGCGGTTCTGACGACGCCCAACACAGCGGCATCGGCGGAAGGGACAGCGCCCGCGAAAGTGATAAAGCGTTCGGCCACCAGGGTGGCAGAGGCTGCGATGGTTAGCGTTAATAGGGGAAAACTTTGCTTGCTCATAATTGCGCCTCAACCGCTAATATGGCGGCTTCATAAGTGGTGTTATGTTCAGATTGGTAGTTTTTAATTTTGGTATGTAAAGCCACCGTTTCAGGGTCAATTGAATAACCTGTCGGCGTTTTAAAGGCGCTTATTGTCCGGTCATCAGGCCCTATCCCATTTGTTTGCAGGCCACTTAAGGCGGCAATAGGACGGGCAGTATCCAGATAGGTCGTGAGTGCGGCCAGGTCTGTGCTGCCTAATTTTTCCGCCCAGACTTTTTGCGCGGGTAACAAGCGGCCATCGGCTAGGGCAGGCTCAATCATCTGACGGATTTTATCGCCTTGCACTGTAGCCAGTAACGCGGCATATTCGCCTTGCAGGGCTTGCATTACTTCAACGGGCACGAAGCTTGACACATCTGGCAGGTGTGCGGACAGTTCTTCTATCCGGTGGGTTTGCGCGCTTAAATAAGCGGCCAGGCCTTGGGTCGTGTCTTCGGGTGTTGAGATAAGGGTTTTGAGTTTTTCCAGCTCAGCTAGCACCTCATCAAGCGTTGCTAACGTTGGAAGGTTGAGTAAATATCGCAGGCGTTCAAGCAGTTCGTCTTGATCCATGGTGATGTCCTGTTGTAGTGAAACGTGAAAATGTGCGGCGGCAAGATCGTTCAAGCCATCAAGCGCGGGATAGTTGACCAGGGCGGCCATCAGCAGGCCGGTGACTTCGCCGGTACTTGGGTTGAAGGTTAAAACCGGGGAGATGTAGCGGTATTCTTTGGACTCAATGGCTTGGGTTGCGGCGGCTGTCCATTCGACATTGGTGGCATAAAGACCGTCATCAGACCGCCATTGCAGGGCTGAGAACCAGCCTGCGGCGGGCGCTTGTTGGCCGTTGGTTTTACTGTACAAGGTCTGGTGGTCGTAATCGATCAGGTAATTGTCTTGCTGGCTGGCACAAGCGCTAAGCAATGCACCGGCGCTTTGGTCATTCATCAGCCAGCCGGATAGTCCGTGCGGGCGTCCGTCCTTGGCTTTGAATTTACCTGATGGAAGTAGTTTAATTTCGGTAGGCACAGAACCGCCCAGCTCAATCAGCCGTGCAGAAAGGGCAATGGATACCGGGGGTGTTTTACTCATGGCAAGATGGTAGCGCCATGGGCGGGGCAATTGTAAGGTGAAATGTTTCACCTTAAACCTGCTTTAACTAAGGACTATGATAAGTTAACCTAATTTAACTAAGGAAACTGGGTGAAAGCGGCTAAATTAAATCTTCCAGTTATTGAAAAAGGGGCGACGTGGCGGCATTCACTCATCTGGAATGACAGCAACGGCCAGCCCATTAATTTAACGGATTGCACGGCTAAAATGCAAGTTCGGGAAACTGTGGAATCGGCTTCGTTTTTACTGGAGCTCAGCAC
Source organism: Methylococcaceae bacterium (assembly GCA_003155565.1). Classification (GTDB taxonomy): domain Bacteria; phylum Pseudomonadota; class Gammaproteobacteria; order Methylococcales; family Methylomonadaceae; genus Methyloglobulus. Next base: position 11,369 of record PMDM01000005.1, read on the forward strand.
CGAAAACAACCGGATTACGATTACCCCATCCATTGGAAAAATGGACTTTTACATAGCAGCAGCCGATACCGATGCGCTAATCGGTGCAGGCGGTTTATATGATCTGGAAATTTATTTTTTAAATAGCGATACCGTGCGCCTGTGCTACGGTGTAGTTATGTTTAGCGAGCAAATAACGAGATAACCCTATGTCTTTTTTTATTACCCCCGTTATTGATGTTTTAATATCGTCTGAGCAGGGGCCACCAGGACCACCAGGACCACCAGGGGAGGCTGAAACTTCGGTAGTTTCACTCTCTGATAGTGACAATGATGTGGTGTTAAATGCCCAGGGGCAGTCTAATTTTTCGATAAGACTCACTAAAAACCATGTTCTGTTAAACCCTGTAAATCTTGGCGATGGCAGGTTAATTAGAATAGCGTGTACACAAGATTCAGTCGGTAAGAGGCTATTAACCTACGATACTTCTTACCGATTCCCGAAGGGGGCGGCGGCCTTAAGCACTGAGGCGGGTGCATTGGATTTGATAGTTTGCTACTACGACGGCGCCTATCTACTCTGTACACTGTATAAAGGGTTTGCTGCCCCGGTAGCCTATACCCCAGGGACTTTCGATTTTTCCGCCATGCAAGCATCGGGCTTAACAGCACTTATATAAAAGGAAAATACTCATGCCAACTTCCATACAAGTCCTTGACGCCACGGGAACCCCTCAAACGATCAACACAAACCCGGCTTTAGGCCAGGCGTTGGCAAATGCCAGTATTCCGGTTGTGCTGGCTTCCGACCAAGGGGCGCTGCCGCTAGCATCGGGCGCGTCAACCTCGGCCAAACAGGATACCGGAAATACATCGATTGCCAGTATTGATGCAAAAACGCCCGCTTTAGTTACCGGACGAATCCCCGTTGATGGGTCAGCCGTAACGCAACCTGTTTCAGCCGCGTCCTTGCCGCTTCCTACGGGTGCCGCCCGGGAAACGGGCGGCAATCTGGCTGCCATATTAGCCGCCCTGGAATCTGGATCATCGACTGCTTTACTAGCAGGTGAGTTACATATAGGTTCAGTATCAGGCCAGAGTGCGTTAGTTTCCGCCAGTTATGCCCGGCCTGCCAATACGGATTATTATACGGCGCTTGATGTTTTTTCAAATTCAACATCTGCGCCCGCATTGTTATCATTCACTAATATTGCACGCGTTAACGCGGGCTCAGGTTATATCGTTAAAGCGCGGTTAGTCACTGACCAGGCATCCAATGCGTCCCGGTTCAGATTGCATTTATTTCATACAGCCATTTCACCGATTGCTGATAATTCGCCCTTTGCATCCCTGTATGCGAACAGGGCCAATAAAATAGGCTTTATTGATTTTGATGCAATGGGTGCGGAAGGCTCTGGGTCTGATTGTGCGGAATCGAGCAATTTTTCAACCCGTTTAAAATTCGTGTGCGCAGCCGCATCACGCAGCCTTTATGGCATTTTGGAGGTCCGTGATAATTTTACGCCGACCTCGGGGCAATCAATTTTTGTAGAACTAACGGCAGAAATAGACTGATTTTATGAACCCTGCAACCAAACAGCTTATAGTAACTACGCCACGTACTAAGCTCTTTTCATTTGATGAGATAGGCTCCGGTTTTGGCGGTCCCACTGTTATTAATAGTGGGAAATTATATTGGCTTGCCTTAAATGGAATGGCTGTTTCCGCATGGATTGGCAGAATCAAGGGTACTTCCTGTTCAATTAAAGTCCGCAATGCCGGGGATGATTATTCATCCATCATGGTCAGTGTCGATGGCAAAAAGGCGGTCTCTGCTATTCCCTACGGAAGCGGCGACATTCATTATTTGTTTAAAGACCTGGAAGACACGCTGCATACCATCGTTGTCATGCCGGGCGCAGGGGCTTATTATCAATATTTTTCCATAACTGACCCGGCCATTTTTGCAGTCACCGGTGCAAGCCCTGAAATCATACCGGCCAATACGATAATTTCCGCAGGGGATTTTCAGGCCAATACGGTCCAGTCCGGGTTTTTTGAAAGTTATAGCCAAGGTGGAAACACGCAAACGGGAACGGTTCCGGCAACCCTGTTAAGCCGTGATTACGGTGGCGGAAATCCGGGCGGTTGCAGCACGATCTGCTTTAAAAGCGACGCTAGCCACATGATCATAACCTCAAACAGCCATTGTTTGTTTGTGTGTATAGATGGAACCACTACCACCCGCTATGGCACTGAAAAAACCGGGGACAATACCAATAATCTGGGCGCAACTCCCTTACCCTTTCCACTATCCGGCAATACTTGGGATGCTCAGGGGCCGTTCTTTTCAAACTTTTCCGTCTCGTGGACGATTGCATTGCCCCCAGGAACGCATACCTATAACGTCTGGACAGGCGGACTGCCCAACAGTTATAACCTGTTTGTTATCGGCCTGGATAAACCGTTGCTAACCTTGCCGGGAACACCCAAACGTCTGGACCAGTTCGGCGATAGCCTGACCGCCGGGCTTGCGTCAACGTCAATGGGCGAAGTCGAGACAATGAGAGTCGCGGCCTATTACGGTTATGCGGGTGCGACTTACGGGCTATCCGGTGAAACGATTGGGCAATTTGCAACCCGTCTGCCCAATCTGTTAAACGGCATAACAGCCACCGCCAATGATGTGGCCGTCATTGCCCAAGGGCGCAATGGTTCCAGCACGGATAATCCCTTGAGCGGTGGCGATATAACCGCTTATACCGGCTTTATTACCGCACTGTTGGCGAAAGGTTACGGCAAGGTGCTTTGCCGTGGCATCATCCCGGAACAATCCCCTAACCGTTGGACAGCGAATAATGCGTCCATAGCCGCTATTGTTTCAGGTCTGGCAGACTCCCGCGTTGTCTATGTTCCAGTGACTTCGTGGGCTGACCAATGGGTTTCCTGTGGCGATGGCACGCATCCCGGTGATTTTGGTTATACGCAATGGACGGCGTTGGCCATCGCGTCTTATAACGGGCTAATTTGATTGAATAACCGTATTTCCGGCCACTCAATCAAAACAAAATGATCCCCGATACCGAACTTTTGGACGAGGCACTCCCTGTCGACGCTTATGCTGAAGAATGCCCCCGCTGTGATAATACCAAGCTGGGGATAATGATTACCCTACGGCTGCAATACTGCCCATGCTGTCATACCTGGCTTAGATACGCTAAAGGGTCGCCTAGCAAGATTGAGCAGGGTTATTGACAGCCGCCGGAAACTAAACTAATCTATACCTTAGAGGCTTGATAACCTCATCACAAGCGGAAACCGCACCCGAAAGAAAGCGGTTTTTTTATGTCTACGATTTTAGTTTTGAGTTAGGAGGGTTAGAGAATAACCAATATCTAACGCAGACTTGTGACTGTTATCAACCTCCTAACTCTCCTTCGGGAGCTTTCTTGATAAAAAGCACAGGAGACAGAAATGTCTAATCTAATCGCATTAATTTTGGCAATAATGGCATTAACTGGCTGCTCTGTACTTCCACCAGAAAAAATACTAGCTGATTTTTCTTCTAGTGCTATCGGCTGCCCGTCAAGCGAAATAACGGTATCCAGTTGGGAATATCACAGAAATGCACTTGTAACAGAATATTTCGCAGAATGTCACGGTAAAAAGTTTGTTTGTAACAAGGCAAATGATTACTCACTTGGCAATTTTGCACATACCTATAATCCAGCCACATGCAAAGAAATGTTGAAATAAACAACACACGCATACTGTGATTTATTTATTATGTCACCAGATACCGGTGAATAATATCCAATACCTCACGCTCCCAACTCTCTGGAAGCCCGCCCTCTTGAGTGGGCAAAAAGGCGCGTTGGGGCGAGCCCAAGCCTAGCTGGTGGTACTTGCCATAGGCCACGTTAGTACCAATAATTGCTTCCAGGGCGCTGGCGTTCGAGGTGATGGAGCCTTTTAGCCGTCCAGTGTCATTCAAGGGTTTGGAACTGCCATCTTTACGGGGTTTTTTGAGTGGCAACCAAGGCGAGCCGTAAGGGTCTGCGGCATCGGTAAAGGTCAGGTCTACCAAACTGGCGACGTGTTCGCCGATGTCGGTCATAACCGGTTCCATGTGCGTCAGGCGCTGGCTTAACTGCTGTAAGGCGAGGTCTACGGCGGCGGTTTCTATCTGGATGATCATTGACAATGTGCTGTTTTCAATTTATTATTTAACCCGTAACGATTGATCGACGATGTTGACATCAACCTGATCAGGAACCAATCGGGCAGTGCGCCAGATGTCTAGGCGCATTGCACATTCAATCATTTCGATAAATTAAAGCACCATCGCGCTTTGATTCAAAGTAATCAGAACGAAAGTTTTGATAACCCGTCCAACCTGTCCACACCTTCCCTGTTTGCCTAAAAACGGCCAATACATTCATGATGTCTTTTTTAATCAAAAAGCGCGATAAAAAATAAAGCGCATTATCTTCATATTTACCGGTTTTTAACCATATTTCAGCGGGGTTAAGAATAGTATCTGCGATATGCAGTACGTATTGTTCACGCCCATGCTTGGTTATTTTTGAATCGCCACTTTTATGGTTAGAAAACAATTCATCAGAAACTAATAATTGATGAAGACCTGTTTTAGCCTCAACAATGACCTGCTCATTATAAGCCGCTCCAAACTGCTGCATGAACTGGGTTAAATAAAAACGATCATCCTTGCCCTTGTCGAATACCTGAAAATCAACTTGCTTAGGTGGCGGCATTTCTTTTTGAATATCCAAGCCGACTGACAGCATATTTAAAATATTTTCCCCATCGCCATGGCACCAAATAGGCTTAGTATATCGGCTCTTTCCCCCTGCCGCCAAGGCTGTAAATGTCCCGTTACATTGCGATTGTTTGTTGTTTATCGCCCGTTTAATCCCCTCCATCGGCTCCTTGCCCGGATTATAATCCCAGCCTTTATCTGGCTGCATAGCCTCAAGATCGATGGGCTTGTTTAAGCCTTTGCCATCGCCTGAGCGGGCTTTGGCTTGGGCTTCTGACATCGAAATTAATCGACATCGGCAATTGAAACCTAAGCTTGGGCTGTGGGTATTCCAGAAGGGGTCATCTACCGGCCTGATAATGCCATCGAGGGCAAGGTGGGCTGGTCTGACGCGATTGTCATTTATCGCGTCTAGCATCAAATAAGGCCGCGTGGCTTTTACGGCTTCGAAGCGCTGCCAGCGCCCACGATTGTAATTTGACTGTATGTTCGTCCTGAAAATGGTGTTTAGCCGGTATTTAGGCAAGTCCAGCGTGCCCGATTCAAGGATGTTTTTACGCCAGGTAGCGAGGGATTCACCACTCTGCAGGGCGGCGGCTAGGGAATCCCTGACGACCGTTAACTGGTCAAGGCTGGTTATTCCGGCAATGCTGAAGGCCAGCTGGCGGGCAATGCCCTGATACGCAGCAGAATAATATAATTCTGGTAAAACAACGCCCCTGTTTTGCGCCGCCTTTATGGCCTGAAAAAATGGGGTGTTAAGCGATATTGATAACGGTTCGCTCATCGCCTAACCCGCATGGACATATCCCATCACATCAGCCGCAAACAGGGCTTTAGCCAGCGTATCGCTAAACTCGCTGGTATCGGTATCAACCAGGATAGCAGCCAGCCGTTCCTCCAAATCCTGCGGATCAGTAGCGGCACGGATAGCAGAGGCGATTAAATCGCTGTTGATCGGGCTGCCCTGGGCATTTAACAGACTGTCGGCTAAATCTTCGATGACTTGCTGTTGTGGCGTAAACATGGGCTTAGGTAAGGCCGCTAACGCCGATAAGGCGGGTGTAGGTGCGGCAGTGGGCGCTACCGGTGCGCTAATAACCTCTTCCCCCGCTTCAGGCATCGGGATTTTTAACTTGTCGTAGAAATAGCTGGCGGGGATTTTTAAGCCCATCGCCACCAGTTTTGGAAAAGCATCGGCACAAAGCGCCAAATCAGCCGATTGTTGGGTGTCAAAAGTCCATTTACAGCTAAAATTCAGGCCATTGACGGCAATAATCGCGCCAATTAACTGATTGGTTAAGGTTTCGGCTATCTGTTTGGCATCATGGTCTCTAATCTCGTTACGCACTTCATCATGAATAGAGGCGGTGGCATAGTTGCCATTGCGCCCGGTATCGCTGGTTAAGGTACCACCCAGGATGGCTTTTGAGACCGAGGCCTCGCACCATTGAATCAGGTTTAAAAAGCCCTGGCCTTCGCCGGTGGCTGAATCGACGGTTTTCAAATCATCCTGAGTGCCACCTTCCAGCAAGGCCACGCCGTTTTGGCCCATGGCCTGCAAGGAATATAAGATCGCCTGTTTTTTACCCTCATCCTTTTCGTGATGGAACAAGACCCGAATCGGGACGGCATACAGTTCACAAAAGCGTAACCAATTTTTGGTGGCGAAATTCTTGAACAGATAAGGCAATGCCAAGGCGCGGTAAAGCCCTTGAGTGCCCGGTTCTCCGGTGGTTTTGCTGCTATGCTCGTGGACGATCCAGCCGTATTGGACGAGTTCCACGCCATCAATGGACTGGTTATCCCGTAAACGCAAGTTTTGGCGAGTGGCTTGATCGACGGTAAACCAGCGCGTCGGGCGTGGGTTAAACGTTTTTGGCATCCAAAAGCCGGTAGCATCGCGTCCCCATTGCAGTTCCAGCGCCATGAAGCCGTGGCCGATCGCATTCGCCATATCAAACACCAGGGTCTCAATATCGAAGGTGTCTTTGATCAGCTCTTCCAAATCCATCACCGCCCTTTTCTCCCGTGCGCCTGCGCTGCGGTTGGGTTTAAGCGACCAGTCTAACTGGGCGACGGCCATTTTACGCTTGGTCATTTCCGCATAGATGTGAGCGTCACGCTCTTCCATATCGGTAAACAGCTCGGCTTGTGCTGTCAGGTACCCCGCTTCAGCCTGGCTAAGTAGGTTTAAGATAGCCGTTATACTGGTCGATGGGTAATGCTGCGCTATTTCGCGCTGCATGAGGGGGTTGATGGCTTGTGATTTTGGCGTCATGGTGATTACCAGGCAGTAATGGGCGTAATGGTTGATGTGGTTATGCTGTGTCCGCTTAGGCCTCTGTGTATGATAGGCTCAAGGCTATAACGTATTGCATCGATGCAATGTTGGTCTGCATCCACCAGCTCGGGCAAAATGTCACCACTCAACCTATCTGTTTTATAGCGATAGAGCCGGGATTCTTCAATGGCATGGACGCAACGCGGATGAATGATGATTTTTCGGTAGCTTCTCAGGTGCATCACGCCCTCCTCTACACTGCCCTTGCCCTTGACCGCGCCCCGGATATTAAACCCGGCACGGCGCATATAACTAATCGTTTCAGGGCGGGCACTATCGGCACGGATAACATGGTCTTCTGCACCGGGTACGGTTCTGAATAGCGCCGGCGTGTGGTCGATCTCCACGCCAACACCATAGGCTTCATGTTCGATGTAAAGATAGTCGTCATGTATCCAGCATTTAACCAGCGTGGTGGGGTCGGTGCTAAAGCCCCAGTCAGCGCCAAAGTAGGGGCCGTCCCAGTATTCCTTAGGGATAAATGAATCGATGCTGACCTTGCCCTTGAGCACTTGGGCATCGGACACGCTTTGATACTCACCCAGCCAGACATGGGCGTATTTATCGGGGTCGCGTTGCTGATCCATGATCATTTCATCGCGTAGCACATCAGGGAACCAGGGGTTGTCTGAGTAATTCGCCTTGACAACAATGGCGTCCTTGGGCGGATTTTCCCCGCGTAACAAGCGGTCTATCGGGTCACTGGGCTTGTTGGGGTTCCATGAAAACCACAACTGACTGCCTGGCTTTCTGATGGTGGGCCGTAATAAGTCCAGTGACCGGTTGCTGAGGCTTTGTGCTTCTTCTACCCACGCAATATCATAGCCCTCTAAACTTTTAATGGATTCTGCCGTGTGGTTCTGCATTCCTGAGAAGATGATCTGTCCGCCATTGTGGCATCGTATGACATTATCCAGCACGGTAAACAGGGAGCCTACGCCCATTTGCTCTATTTTTTTTTCCAGCAGGCGCTTGACCGATTCTTTCAAGGATCCCTGTATTTCACGTATGCAGACAGAATCCGTCTTTTTTTGTAAGTGCCTGGCAATCATCATGGTGGCGAAGTGGTGGCTCTTGGCGCTACCCCTTCCACCCCACGAGCCAAGGTAGCGGGCGGGCGCCAGCAAGGGTTTAAAAACCGGCGGATAGCTAATCCTCATTGGATTTTACCACCCACTCGATAACATCAATCTTGATCGGATCGCCATTGGGGCCGCTGTGTTCAGTGGCCAGTTTATCACCATAAAATCTGGGAAACATTTTTGAAGACAACCACTTTCTTGTATCCAAGCGCAGCCGGTCGCGCTGAAAATCACCTGTTGGATTATCAGCAATTTCTAAAAGTTGATCTACCAATGTTTCTGCTTTTTTTTCTCGCGCGCGCGCGTAGTGCTCTGGATGGCAATTTAAATAGTCATAAAGAACCGCCTCACTCACGTTATTTTTTTTTGCTATTTCCCTCATAGGCATGGCTTCGCCTATCTGATTGCAGACTACCTCAATGCCGACTGCATCTAATTTTTTCTTTTTGGCCATAACAATAACCTACCACGACTCAAGCCTGTTAACCCTGTGGTGGACGCCTTCAACTAAACAAATCCAGTTGTGGGCTGTTGCGGTTAGGCTCTAACCCACAGATATTAATTATTTGCCTGTCAGTCAGGTTAAACTTCCTGGCCAGTGTTTTTACCGGTGTCCCGTTGTTTTTGTCGCATTTTATCTGACTATTGCGTGCATCCAACAAGGCGTGGTGGCAACGGGGGATAAACAGATAACAGCCGACATAGAGTGAGTATAGTTTAGTGCTGGCCTCGCTACTGATACCTAAGTAACCCGCCTTGTTTTTAGCAAAAAACAGCGTGCTTCCGCCATGTAGTTTGACCAGCGCCAAGGTGTCCGGTTCGCCGATCAAGGCAATCAGTTCATTAATTGATTTTGGAATCCCCATCATTTTTAACCCGATAGAGCTGACACCGCAAGCGCCCCGAAAATAGCCATGACAAATAGCACGAATACGCCGACTATGACCGCTGCCGCGAAGAGCTTATTACATTTTCGCATGGCTGAATTGAAGGTCATTGACTTGTCAATACCTCCTTTTCAATATCATTAACGATATTTTTAAACACATTCGCAGACATAAACCGTATTAAATTATGGCTTCCACACACTTGAAATTTTACAGCGGTCAAATGCACTGTGTCATTTTGGAAAATCCATTCGACAATCACATCGAAATTATATAAAACCATCTTATGCAGGTGGATTAGCTTATCGGGTTTCATGCCAATTTTTTACCGGCCTGGAAGTCGGCCAGGGTTAGGCCGCCCGTTAGCTGAAAATGGGCACTCTCGCGAAACATTTTGAAACGGCCCGACCATTCAAGCCCAAGTTTCTCGCCTATTATGCCGCATTTGGTAAACAATTCCGCATTGTTCCAAACCGCTTTACCGTGGACTATCGGGCAGAAATCGAAGGCAACCTTGTGGTTATGGAAAGATTGCCCCGGCTTGGCATTGGTGACACGGTTGCCCGGTTTTGTTCTGCCTATCGCGTATAAAGCGGCTTGTTCTTCGTTAGACCGAAAAGTGGAAGTGATTATCACAATAATCCCCTGCTTCTCGCATTCCTCGACAAACTTATGACAAAGCACGGCAACATGCGGCTCTAAATCATTAATATTTCGGCTCATTTATATTTTCCCCCGTATTTTAGAACCCTCAAAAACTAACAGCTGAACGTCCACGCAGCGGTTATTATGAGGGCGGCAATAACAAACCAAATCACCCACTGGTCGAAGCAATAAAGTAGCCAGTTCATTTTACGCCAAGTTTTCCACAGTTTCTGTGTATAACACGTTATTAAACACCGTTTTTCATCCCCTAATTTGTTGACTATAGGACGCTTTTTTCAGATTGTCCAAAGTTTGTACAGTTTTTTTAGTCTTTTTGTGTTTTACGTTCAAAAACATCAGCTTTGGAGATTGCACTTGCAGCCTTTTTTTATGTGCGCCAGCGCGCCAGTGATGGACCCATTGCAGCGCATAACCGCGGTCATATAGCTGGTTATTCCCCTCTTTCCCGATACAAACAGGTGGTTTTGACAACCTATTCCTGAACTGTTGGATCAACTCGTTATAGCTCACGCCGGTGACATGGCACAGTTCTTTGCGGCTGATTAGTACTTCGCTCATTTTGTTACTTTTTCGCTGGTTTTGTCTATATTTTCGCTGCTTTTAGCCGCCCGTCATAAATCCGGTTCGGCGGTAATTTTAACCACGATCTTGCCCTTAAAATCTTCCTGAAAACCGTGATAAAAATAATGCGGTATAAAATTCCGGTCATTCATGCCCAAATATTCTGCTATCGAATCCTGGCCGAATTTCATCATGGCGACACAATTGTCTTGATCGTAAGCATGTCTGCTGGGTGGATAGAAATCGAGGCTTAGATGTACCTTTTCGCCGCCAGGATTGACCAATCCGGCTTCTTTGCACAAATAAAAAACAGCCCGCTTATAATCTTTGCCGGTTTTGGCTTTGATGTACCAGTGGCAACGGCTGTTCGGACTCAATTCCTTTGGGGGCCATGGCAAAACAACCTCGTTGGAAACTAAGGTGTCCATGCTGCTGTGTCCCTGTCTAAATCCCGGTTTGGAATGATGACCACATCGCCCTGAATCGTGTAATGTTTGGTCGTGTCCTTTAGTTTGCATATCTCGGTTGCCTTATAATTTATCGGAAGTTTCAAAGAATACGCTTCATCGTTAAACAGCATAATGTGTATGCCATCATCAAGAGCGACGATGTATAAGCTGTCAGCACCTAGCAAGGTGGCTATTTCAGTGAGGGATCGGATACCTTCAAGGTCGTATTCTAGCCCGTCGGCAAGGATCACTTTACGGATAAACATCGTCAGCAATCCACCAAAATCAAACTAACAAACAATTCTCTGAGGGTTTTTCCGCAACAATGGCCCTCGCCATCGGGGTTAAACAGCCACCAGATACCGTCATTTCTACCGATGTAAAAGCCTTCCAGGAGCCGCGTTTCAAGTAGTTCAAACACAGGATAAAGTTTATCGTCTTGTTCGGTCACACGCCCTCCCCGATCTGCCAAACCACATTCCGGTTATCCATGCGCATCGAGGCCATGCAATACGGTTGATCCTCGAAATTATGGCAATACGTGTATTTTTCGAACGCACAGCCAATACATGATTTACGCTCAATGGCCTGGTATTTAACGCCCTCAAACTCAAAACTGTCTTCAGTCTTCATCGGTGTAGTAACCGTCACGTTTATCGTTGTGCCTGCGGGTGAATAACTGGCTTTTAACCCAGTCTTTTGTCCGGGTTTCTTCGCAATCTGAGCAAATGTAGTCGCCCTGCCTGGCCGTGTGTATTTTTGCCTCAATTTTTGCCATGTGCTTTCCATAGCGGCAATAAAATTCTTTAGCCATAGCAGCAATGCACTTAATGCCGGTAGAACGGGTAGGGGCCACCCTCGCCCGGAAACAGGCCGAAGCAATTAAGCACCGCCAGCAACACCAGCAACCCCACTAAAACCCTGATAAGCATCATAACCGGCGGCGGAAGTGGCAAGAATTGGGCGATTAAAATTTGTAAAACGTAGAGGACAATAATGGCCACGATTACGTAAATAATTAGATAAATAATACATTGTAACATCTTGATTACCTTTAGTTAATTTACTATTTTTTGGGATTACAATTAGACATTATTGGGCTTCCATGGTTCTGCTTTGTTCCGGGCAATGGCGGCGGTGCGCTTATCCTCGCAGTCAGCACAGATGTAATTACCCTGTCTCGAGGTTGGCAAGCGATCAATCTCAAATTTCCACTGACCACAGTAACGGAAAAAAAACTGCGGTTTGCTGGGTGGGCTGTCAGGGCCTAGCATTTTGTGTAACTCCCATAAATCTTTTGTTCTTTCAGCAAATCAATAAACACTTCGCTGACCCATTCCTTTTGCGGGATGGTTTTATCGGCCTCAAGATAGCGGTTTATAAAATAATCCTGCTCTACGCCGCAGCGACGGCAGGCTTCGAGTCCGTTGGCAATCCAAGCCGGATCACGGCTATATTTTTTGGCTAACTCGGCTTCGTTTACCCAACCAAATTTTTCACTGGCCTGGTCAGGTGTCAGTATTTTTATACTGTCCGCATTATAGTTTTCATCACGGATTAACTGAGGCACGATTTCAGGCACGATTTCAACTTGAGTCGCTATCTTTATCGTCGTTTTTTGTTTTCGTGGCGTGGCGGGTATCTCACGTCGCTCTATTAGGTGTTTATACGGCCTATTCGCCTTGTACAATTCAGTTGCTTGCCTAACTCGCTCAATGGCCTCTTCCTGCGTTTGATGAAACGCCAAATGCACGGCGCCCAAACTGCTGGAGTATTGTTTTATCGTGTCGTGATAGTTTACGTTCCTAGGGCGTATTTTAGCTTTCATTTTTTTTATCTCGGTAAAAGATGCTACTTTTTCATTATCGTGTCTTCTAGGTGCCTTCACGTTCGTTAAAACACCGTTTTACTCTCATCTTCTGCTTGCCTTTGCAAAACGACCAAATGCCGGTTGGCTGCCTCGACCGTATTGAGCAACTGCAAATAGTCTTCCTGCTCCAAGCCGCCGAGTCTACGATGCCCGTAGCGTTCGGCTTTGAGCTCGTTCACCCAGTCGACTAGATCACGCAGGATTCGGAGGGTTTCGTTGTGCATGGTTAGATTTCCAATTTTTCACAAAAGCTGGCAAAGTGACTCCGGCTTTTCTCCAGATCAACCGGCCTTTTGTCCGCCTTAAGCGCCTTTTGTTCGGTTAACGCATAATCAGGCCAGCCTGGAAAACCTTTCAGCAATAATCTCTCGTAAATCGGCATGATGGTTTTTATTGCGGTTACTGTCCTCACCGTCCGCAAAATATGCATATCAACCTGGCTGGCTATGCAAAAAATCAACGGATGACCATACCGGGACTTGATACTCCCTGTCTTCCCAGACACGGAGACCAACACATTGACGCACTGCTCAGATGTTGGAATGTCCTCCATTTTTTTGCTCAAGCACAATTTCCTGAACTCGGGCAATGACGGCGGCCATTCGCACGACTTTGAAATCAACATGTCAAAACCGATCTTAACCTGATCAATGCCGAGGCCTGATAACCCTTGCTGCCATGTTTTAGCCGCATCGGACAAATGGCCTTTTGCATCGGTTGAAAGGCCCATATGGCTAGCCCACTTGTAACCGTAAATCGACAACATGCGTTTCCACAGATGAAAAATAACCTGATCGCTTAAGCATTCAGTTGACGGTTCTTTCCCGTTCGAGTTGTTCTCGTCGTAATCTTGCTTCGAGCCGCCTTCCTGCTTGTTCTTCAAGCTCCATAAGGCAGAGTTTTCGACCAGTTGGAGAATGGGTTTCATTGTTTTCTTCTTGTGTGTCATAATCTTCACCGCTGTATTCGTTGTTTTTAGAAAATAAGTCAGAACCATTCACCTTGCCTGGAGGAGCGTTCTGGCTTTTTTTATGCCCGTCGTTTTGTTCTTTAGCCAGCCAGCTATTCACAAACCGGGACAACCCGCTTTTGGTTTTCCTGCGCTTGGGATTGCTTTTCAACCATCCCAGCATATTACGCAATTGCTGACCGACATCCACAGCCGGATAGAGCGATTCCCATTCGCACACATCGCTTTGCGTCACTGCATAAAATTCCCCGGTCTTGTTCGTCGGCAATTCGACAATGACGAGAGAGTGTGTTTTGACGGTCGCTATTCCGTCATTCCCTGAGAATTTTTCGGACTCCATTTCCGGCGTTTGCTGTTCTGAGCTTTTTTGCTCAGGACAAGAAGTAAAAGGAGTACGTAGTACTTCTTTTATATCTGTTTCTTCTTTATATTTATCTTGCTTATAAGTAGCTTGTAAGTTTTTAGTATGGTTATCTCTATAATTCAATAAGTTGGGAATATTTACAGTTATATCGTCAGAAGCACGTTGGACCAACATCAGACCAACGTCAGAGCAACATCGGACTAAATGCAAAAATTTTTTAGTGCTGATGTTAGTTTTTCTACCCCATCTGGACATGCTAAAAGTAACTTCACATCGATTGGATTGATCGACATATTCAGCAACAATCTCGAGCATCTTGAAATAAAATCCATAGCCCTCTAATCCGCACTTATCTTCAAGACGAGCAATCTTCTCGTCATTTCTTGCGGTCGATAAATGCTTAAACCATTTCATGACTAATCTTCAAAACAATCATCATCATTATTAAAAAATGCCTTTCCGTGGTAATGGTTATATTTAATAAGCTGTATTATTTCTTCTGGCCTTGGAAAATATTTGCTTGACCGGGCATGGTCTCTAAGCGCATTTTTTATTAGTAATTCACTCTCTTTCTCGCTAACGCTAACAACCAAATTGAATACAAATTGATCTTTTAAAATCTCATAATAAAATTGAGGAATTAAATGATCATCTAATTTAATAAAATAGGCTCTTTCTATCATTCTTATTTCATCAGAGAATGAGCGTTTAACCACATGTCCACAGATAAATTCTAATTCTTCAGTTGTCATCCGATATCTTCTTCAGCCTCATAGCCGTCTCGGGGTGCAGCCTGGCGTTGTCAAATGTAGTTACAATAAATTGACTTTGCTTATTATTGTAGCTACAATATTCAACATGAAAATTACTTATGACCCTTCTAAACGAGATAAAACCCTTGCTGATAGGGGCATTGATTTTTTGGAAGCCGCCGAGGTTTTTGCAGGCCGCCACTTCACTTTTTTGGATAACCGGGCTGATTATGGCGAATGTCGGCAAATCACCGTTGGCTATCTGGGCGTGCGTATAGTGGTTGTCGGATGGGTCCAGCGCGGCAATGACCGGCATGTGTTCACAATGAGGAAAGCCAATGACAGAGAAATTAAAAAGTACACCGAGAGACTGGGGCAAGTTTGACGCCCATGTCATCACGCAGGACGAATATGATGAATTGCCTGAATTGACAGATGAATTTTTCGAAAGCGCCGATTTGTACGAGGGTGAGAAACTCATACGGGCGGGACGGCCAAAATTGCTGCACCGTAAGATATTACTATCAGTCAGGTACAGCCCCGAAGTAGTAGAGTATTTTCGCGCTACGGGCAAGGGCTGGCAGACGCGAATGAATGATGCGCTCAAGGAGTGGCTTAAGGGCCATGCGGCGTGATTCAATTTGACCGAACCTTAAAACCTGATAAAATAACCATGCTTTTTCCTATGTAATAAAAGTGTTTTAAGCCCCGGACCTCATTAATCCGGGGTGTTCTTTAGCGCTAATGCAGCGTTTTATCTGCCTGCCTGTCTTCAGGTTGCTTGGGGTAAAACCGGCGCTGAAGCATTGCCTCTTCCTCTCCAAGGTCTCCGCTTTTAATCTTGCGCCAGCAGATACCACAAAAGTATTTCGTGGCACGCTCTGCGGTTTCCGTATTCTCACAGGCAATCATCATAAAATTAACCAGTGCGTTATCACTAAAACTGTCTGAAAAGTTCTTCCAGATCGAAATAATGAACGACCGGGTAAAGCTCAAATCCGGGTAATACTCCTGGAACACTTCTTCTAGTGCTCCCCATTCAAAATCATTGCGCATCGCGTTATTCCTTCAATAACCCCTTAAAAAAGAGAGCCTGGCAGCACCGTAAGGGACAGCGTTTTCAGTCTCGATAACCTAGCCACGCTCAAACTCGTTATTCACAAAATTTAATGGCTAACATTAGCCCTGATCTAACCGTCATTCCTTCCGGGTATCCGACTAATCTTGATTAAGTCCATAGCCCCATAGAGGTGTGTCCGGATAATCCACCGGAGGTATTCGCTCTTGTTGTCAAAACCGTGCGCCCTGCCAGCTACCAGCAGGTCATCGTGGGTTTTTTCGTCAACGAGGGCCTTCACTTCTTTGTCGTTTAGCATGAGTTGATACCGGGGTAGTGGGGGCTGTTAGGGTGGGTTAGGTAGGGGTTAGTCAACGTAAAGATCAGGGCGGATTTTTTCACGGGGAATGCCGAAAAGCTTTTCTATCTTTTTGACATTCTTTAGGGATGGTTTTTTCTTCCCTAAAGTCCATTCAGAATAGGCGGACGTAGAAACACCAATAAGATCAGCCGCTTTAACTTGAGTACCCAGATCATTTGAGATTTTTATAAATATGTTCATGGCTAGATTATCAACTAATAGCGGATTATATGCAACTGTTAAAAGCGGATTAACATTCGCGTATTCTGAACTAATGGAATATAAAGGTTTTGCACAGCGATTAAAGGGATTAATGAACGATAAGGACATTAAAAACCAGAAGCAACTAGCCGAATGGCTTGGCGTATCAACTTCTATTGTAAGCGAATGGCTAAGGGCTGAAAAAATACCAAGTCATGAAACGGCAATAATGATTACTAATAAATTTAGCTGTTCACTTGATTGGTTAATGACTGGCAAAGGTAGCAAGACACCCGATAAAAAAACAATTGACCCTTTTTATGCCATGTATCTTGAATTACCGGAAAAACATAGGCTGGCAGTTCAAAACTTGGTTAAGGCCTTAAGCGAAACCCAGGAACCCAAAAAAACCCTCTTAACAACCGTCAGGGAGGGCGGGCTCACACTAGCCCATGAGCCCGATTCAGAGACTTATGAGAGGATGGCTAATAAAAAATGACTGATAATATAGACAATATTGTTTTAGAGCATCTAAAACATATCAGAAAATCACTTGAATCTTTAGATGAAAAAGTGGATATGCTAACAGGACGCGTATCCTCAATAGAGCAATCTACGGCATTTCTTCACGTTGATTTAGCGCAAGTCAATAGCCGTCTTGATAGCTTTTCAAAGCGACTTGAGCGCATCGAGCGCAGACTTGAGCTATCTGACACTATTCCATAACAGGGCGTATCATTACCGACACTCATCACCCAATCAACCCGCCTAGCGGGTTTTTTATTGGCCGAAATAAGGCGGCTTGGGATTGGGTTTATTTTCAAATAATCCGCTTATGGTGGATTATTTATGTTGACATTATCGGCTATAGGTGGATAATTACACACACCTGAGCAACCTTATCCGTTACTCGCATCTCGCTTGCGATCCGAACGGAAGGCCCATGAGAGTTGGGCCATTCATTTAACTTCATAGGAAAAAGCAAATGAACAAATTATTAACAGCCGCCATCCTGACAATGATGGCAACCACGGCAACCGCAGCAACCTTAAAAAAGGATTACCCTTTATGCGCTACTGAAGATGCCGTTGTTGAGATGGTTAATGCGTTAAGAAAGCATGACATAGACCAATTCAAGGCGCTTGTTTTAAACGGTTCGTGTGTGTTAACAAAGGAGGGCGCAATGAAGTACACAACCATTGAGCAGTATGGTTTCAAGGGAATTACAAAAGTACGGATATACGGAAACGGAA
>PMDM01000024.1 GCA_003155565.1 Methylococcaceae bacterium
GACAATATTCGCGGCGGTATTGCCTATTTGCATTGGCTGTTACGGCATTTTGAGGGCAATGTCGCCTTGGCCTTAGCCGGCTACAATGCCGGCGAGAACGCGGTCGACCATTACCAAGGCATTCCACCCTACCCGGAAACCCGGCACTATGTCCGGTGCATTATGGCGAACTATCCCAATCCCCAGCATCCAATACCACCCCCTGTGAGTTCCTAATGGACAACACAAACCCAAAATTCGATGAAAATTGGACTCTTCCCCTATTGAATGTATGGGCCATCTTCGCCTATGCGGCGTTATTCTTCTGGCTTCCCATGGGCGGGACACAAGCGGAAGTCACCGTAATCTATGATACCGGCACCGCAAGCCCCCTGTCTGATTTTGTGAAGGCCCCCAAGCTGGCTGTTCCAGAAGGGCTGCCAGAAATTAATTTGCAAGCCAGCGACGGTTTTGCCCAGCAACTGTTCCCTATCCACACCCCGGAACTGACGCCAGGGGAGGTCAACCCGCAAACGACCCAACTGTTGTTGGCGCAACCTTTTTTTATCATTGGCTGTGACGGGCGCTCCAAGCAATGGCTGATTCAATTTAAAGATCGGTTAAGCCAGATAGGTGCGGTCGGCCTGGTCGTGGAAGCGGACAGCCTGGCTGATTTTCTGGCCTTATCGGAAGTGGCCCAAGGCTTGCGCTTATCCCAGGTACCGGCCTCACAACTGACCAAGCAACTCGGGATTAGCCATTATCCGGTGCTGGTCACGGCTTCGCGGATCGAACAATGAGTGGGCAGCCCCTGGAAGCGTTACTTAGGCCGCCGGTCGAGCTGTGGTCGATGCTGGCTTCAGGGAGTGCCGGATTTGCCGCTTTGTTGGCACCGCACACGCTGATGTTGACCGATAGCCTGTCGTACCCAGTCTCGGCTGGGTTGTTCCTATTATCAATCGTGCGCGGCCATCAAGCCTTGCGGGTACTGCGTTACCAACGCAACATGAAACGCTTGCCTTTATACCGGCTGCGGCCGGAACACATACCGGTCAGTCACACCCATTTGTTTTTAGGCCGCGGCTTTCGTTGGTACCAGGAACACAGCCAACGGCTGTATGATGCCAGAAAGCCCAGTGTCCGCCACTATTTAGAACCCAGCAGGGTCTACCGCTGGGCCAGACAGCTTGAAATCCGCTTTGCACAGACTCGGCGCATGGCGTTTTTACTCAGGTGTCTCTCCAAAGATGCCTGGTGGAATCCGGTACCGCCGATCGCACCCCTGGGTGGCAAGATTGCCTTGCATGCGGTCGGGATTCAAGAAGTTGACGTCCTCATGCCGCTGTATGAGCGGGTCGGGCATACCTTAGTGCTAGGCACCACCCGTGTCGGCAAGACCCGCCTGGCGGAAATCCTGATCACCCAGGATATCCATCGGGGCGATGTGGTCATTGTCTTTGACCCCAAGGGCGATGCGGACTTGATGAAACGGATCGTGGCCGAAGCCCACCGGGCCGGATGTCAAAACAGCCTGACCTTGTTCCATCTGGGTTACCCTGGGCTGTCGGCGCGTTACAACCCGGTCGGCAATTTCTCCCGGATTACCGAAATTGCCACCCGTATCGCCAATCAACTGCCCTCCCAGGGCGATTCGGCGGCGTTTCGGGAGTTCGCCTGGCGGTTTACCAATATTATTAGCCGAGCCTTGGTGGCACTGGGGCGCAGGCCGGATTATGCCCAGATTATCCGTTATGTCACCCACATCGAACCGCTATTGACGGGATTATTACCGGCAGTGGTTAAGGGAAGCCGCGCCAAGGGGCTGGGACAAGGAGGTGATGAACCGTGCCGCTGCCATCAATGACAAAGACTTGCCGTTTGAATTGAAAGGCCGCTCCCATGAAGTCATTGCCCTGATCCGTTATGCCAAGGACAGCGGCCTGTATGATGGGGTGGCCGATGGTTTGCGTTCTGCCTTTGAATACGACAAGAAGTATTTTGATAAGTCGGTGGCGTCCTTATTGCCGCTCATGGAAAAGCTGGTGTCCGGCCAAATAGCCGAACTGCTGGTGGCCAATTATGCCGACAGTGGCGACCACCGGCAAATATTTGACTGGATACAGGTGGTCCGGCGCAAGGGCATTGTCTATATCGGCCTGGATGCGCTGACCGATACGGCGGTGTCCTCCGCCGTCGGCAATGCCATGTTTTCTGATCTGGTTGCGGTCGCCGGGCACCTGTATAAACATGGGGTCGATAACGGCTTGCCCACCTTAGGCGGCACGGAGGCGACTAAACTGCCCGTCATCAGCCTGCATGCCGATGAATTTAACGAGCTGATCGGTGATGAATTTGTGCCGTTGATCAACAAGGCCGGTGGCGCGGGCTTCCAGGTCACGGCGTATACCCAAACCCTGTCCGATATTGAAGCCCGGATCGGCAATGCCGCCAAGGCCGGGCAAATCACCGGCAACTTCAATACCACGATCATGCTGCGGGTCAAAGAAGAAGCGACCGCTGAACTGCTGACGAAACAACTGGATCTAGTCGATATTATGACGTTGACTGCCGTCTCCGGGGTGGTGGACTCCTCCGACCCGACCTCAGGGGTGGATTATATCAGCCGCAACGAGGACAGCCTGAGTATCCGTGAAGCACCGATGCTGACACCTGGTGACATTATGGCTTTGCCCAAAGGCCAGGCCTTTGTCTTGATCGAAGGTGGCCAATTGTGGAAAATCAGGATGCCACTGCCGGATGCCAGCCATGACCCGCACCTGCCAGCCGACCTTGCCGGTGTGGCCGAGGCCATGACCCGGAAATACCAAACCGGGGATAATTGGTGGTCGCTTGCCGACCAGGCCGGTAAACGGGGCTTTGTCAATCCTTCACCGATGGGTGCCTGAGTATGACTGGCGAGGACATTTATTATGGCTGACGCTGTTATCCAGACCCCGGCCAGCCGAAATAGCGCCGCGCCACCCGTTAACCGTGGCCCGGTTAGCGCCTTGGTCTATGGACTGCTCGGTTTTGCCATCTGGTTGGTCTTAGGCTTGTTCGGCAATATTTTAATTGAATGGCTCTGTATGGGCGTGTTATGGCCGGAACAAGGCTACAGCCGCAGTGAAAAACTGCTGGAGGCGGAAATCGGCTACCTTGAGGCAGACCTGCAAGACAGCCTGCTGACCGACCAGCCTACCCGTTTCGCGGTGGATATGGCCAAACAGCTCAACCGGGTGTTATTTGAGAAAACCGGCCTTGTCAAGGCCATCGCCTTCACTGGCCAGCCACAATACCAGCAAGCCAAGCCGCAAGGCACCCGCTTTAGCCAATTGTTAGCCCAACTCTATTCTATTGCGCACGGCTACCTTATTGCGGCCATGGTGGCCACCCAGGTCTATACCCTGCGGTTGTCTGTGTTGTGCCTGTCAACCCCGGTGTTTGTGTTGGCCGGTTTAGTGGGGGCGATTGACGGTATTGTCCAACGCGACCTGAACCGGTGGCAGGGAGGCCGGGAACTGGGGCAACGCTACCACCTCGCCAAAAGCTTTGTCGGCTCTGCCCTGACGCTACCCTGGATTGTCTACCTGGCCTGGCCGACCAACATCCACCCGTATTTCATCATCCTGCCCTTCGCCGGTTTCCTGGGCTGGGTGACATCCGTCATGGCGACCCGGTTTAAGAAGTATTTTTAACGATAAGGATCCTACCTTTGCTTTCCTGAAACCATTCAAAAATCACTTTGTCCAGCTATCTTATTCGAGCGCACACCAAAGCAATTTTGCCCTCGTGATAGTCGGTTAGGGTGTCTTTGCAGACGCTGAAAATAGAATGCGACTGTATATTTGAATTTCGGTCATCGGCCAATTACAGTCGCACACAGTTTCCGATAGCTGACCCTCAAATCATCAAAAACAGGCACTCATAGCCCGAAAGGCACGGTTATTTTCATGGTTCCCCTTCTCCTTGATAAGCTGCGAGACTTTTGCCCATCCTATCCAACCGCTTTTCCAATTCAATTAGCTTGCGATAAGATCGAATGTTGACTTCATAATCCAATTCTGCGCGTTTTTCTGAGTAGGCGGCTTGGTGGTTTTGGCTGATTAACAAGAAGCCGGTAATAAAGACGGCTTCAATAGCCAGTATGATGCCCAACAAACTGTAAGGATACTCATCGAAGTTTTGTATTTGTCCAAGATAACCTTCGTTGGCTAAAATCCAGACCGCAAACCAAAGCATATGGATAATGATGAAATGAGGCTTCGCAATAAAATTAGTTACTTTGTCTGCCAGTTTTTCTATCCAGTTCTTTTTGGCTTGAAGTTCTTCCAATACGTATTTGAATTCACCCAATGCTTTGTGGCATTGGTGACTACCACAAAAGACCGCATCTTCCGGGTTTTCACCGCCACATGCTGGGCAAATAACAATACCTTCACGAACTGGTTGGCTTAAATTGCCGGGGATAGCGCACAACAATGATGGTTCTTGTTTTATATTACCTTTGCTTTCTATCACTGTCATAATGCCCAACCCCGCCACCAACATGGGCAGCACAATCGCTGAATGAAAAATTGTCGTTAAGGGATATAGTACCCGCAATGAACCGAGCGTAAAACCTCCTAATCCCACGCCTAACATGAGCGCAGCCAGCATCAACGATGGCACTATTGCGGCATGTTGAAGAAATTTCGAAAATGCCCTTCCTTCCGTAAGGGGGAAAATCCCGAACAGCTTAACCTTGCAATGCTATAAATGCGAGGTTGTAACCTTTTTCCTTCTTAGTCGTGTTATTTGGTTAACAGTAGTTCTTGTCCATGATGAAGTTTGTTTGCTACGGAGCTTAAGTGTTTGTAATAAAGAACCGTTTTTTTATCCAATGATCGAACGATAATTTGCCAGGGCCGTGCAGAAAGCACACCAAAAGCATGATGCCCCAGACTTTATGCTGCTCTATGCCCGCCGCACCCAGGTCTGGATAAGAAAGTACTGCGACAATATTGAACAAGAACAACGTAAACGCAGCGAAACGTCCTAACAATCCAAATGCCAATAGCACAGGAAAACCTAACTCTGTTGCCGTACCCAAATAAGCGGCAATTTCAGGTGGCAACAAGGGTACGGAATATTCGTCGTTAAAAAGGTACAGCGTACTGTCCCAATTCTGGATTTTGGTCAAACCCGACACCCAAAAGGCGTAGGCGACCCAACAGCGCAGGATCAAATCCCCGATGGGAGACAAGAAATTCAGGGTTTCTATGGTCTTATACGTCAAACCTGAAAACTTCATCGTGTTGCCTTTATGTTCTGCGAAAGTTATGGTGTTCATGGTTCATTCCTCTAGTCAGTTGTTAATAAAAAAATCGATAAACAATCCATTAGTAATCCAGCGTTGAAGCGACTGCTGAACATCAAAAATAGAATCTTTCGTAATAACTTGTTCAACGGCTTGGGTCAGGGTCAATTTCATGTCCAGTAAATTAAGGAACAGGTGTTCGGCTTCATTCAATGGGGCAATGATAACTTCCAGTTCAGGTCGATAAATCAATAACTGGCAACCGCCTTCATCAAGATTTATTCGGCCATAGCCCTCGTAACCCTCTTGATTGGTTTGCCAAATCTTTAGTACCGGGAAACCGGAAACCAAGAACCGTGCGCTGGGATGCAAGGAAAAACCAAGGTTGCCATAACTAATGGGATCAATCAGCGCCAGTCTTGCAATATCCAAGGCAGCGGCATCGGCCTCATGAAAGGCTTCGTGCCAAAACCATTCCAGCCTTGCTGTATCGGGCAGGTAAGGCAATCCTGCTGCGGGTTGGAAATCCGCTATAAAATCGGCAAAGTTCGCGCCGAAGGACAACAAACACCCAGCCTTGGGCGGATATCGCTGGATAAAATTGCGGGCAAGGTGGTTAAAAAAATCAGTATCGACCAGTTTATTGACGACGGGATAACCATCACGCAAGGCCTCGGTCAAGCCTAGTTGTGAGTTGTTGCGGTAAATCGCCAAGCGTTGTTTAGCGTCCAGGCCGTTGCCTTTGATACCTTCAACCGCCGAAACCTGTCCCAGGTCACGCAAGACATAGTTCGTAAAACGGCGTTGCGTTTCAAGCAGCGAGTTCATAACTGGCTCCCAGATACGAATCGGCTTGCTTGGCTTCATCGGCTAATATTGATAAAGCAGGTACATCCGTGTCCCATTCAATCAGGGTCGGCTTTGTGTCTATTAGCTGTAAAGCCGTTTGGTAAAGAGCCCACACTTCAGGACAAACCGGCTGGTTGTGGGTGTCTATCAAGATGTCCTTACCTGACACACGATTAACCGTGTGCCCTGCCAGATGGATTTCCCCAACACGGTCAGCCGCAATCCCTTGCAAATATTCAAGCGCATCCCAGCTGTGGTTATGGCATGAGACATACACATTATTCACGTCCAACAAAATGCCGCATCCTGTTCGGCGGGACAATTCATTCAGGAAATCCTGTTCCTTATAGGTAGAATGCTCGTATTCCAGATAGCTGGAAGGGTTTTCGACCAGCACCTGCCTGCCCAGATAGTCCTGCACCTGGGCAATACGATCTACCAGATGAAGTAAAGCTTCCTCGGTGTAAGGCAACGGCGCGAGGTCATTCAGGTAATCCCCGCCGAATGAATTCCAGGACAGGTGTTCGGACACCAGCCCTGGCTCAATCCGCGTAATCAATCCTTTGAGGTTATCCAGATGTTGTACGTCCAACGCATCCGCCGAACCCAACGACATCCCCACGCCGTGCAGGCTGATGGGGTAATCTTCCCTGATCTTTTCCAGGAAGTGCAATGGAGCGCCACCCTTACCAAAATAGTTTTCGCTGTGTACTTCAAACCAACCGACATTCGGGTGGCTTTCCAGTACGTCCCGATAATGCTGGGAACGCAATCCGATTCCGGCGGAAACCGGAATCGCGGTGCTGGCGGTGAATACCTGTTGGACGTGCGCCATGACCCTTTCCTTATTTAGCGGGAGCTTCCAAGCTGCCGCCTGCAATCCTTTCGCAAGTCCCTTTAGGCAAGGCGATAAAGGCATCCGGTTGGGCATCCGTTGCAGAATGGCCTGCACAGGCATTGCTTAGGGTCTTGCAATCGTTTTTGCCAGCCTTGGCAACGCCATAACATTTTTCGATGTCTTTCTTTTCTTCGGCAGCGGCTAGTTGCATCCCCATTCCGCCTAACGCGATCAAAGAAGCCAAAGCAGTGCTAACGATAGTGTTGGTATTTTTCATTGTTAAATCCCCAAATGGTTAATAAGTTAAGCCACGTCTTCTGTGGCATTATGGATAAAGCAATCGATGTGCCAATATTGCGATACCAATATAAATTCAAATAATTTCATATGGATAAGATAATTGGCCGAATAAATATCCACACGAAAACTATGATACAGATCACGAATAGTTGTGGAAGCCACCACTATTCGTGGGTAGGTTTTGTGGGCTTTAAGGGGTAAAATCCTGTCACCTCTATTTGTGGCTACCTTATGCAAGATAATCACCAAATTCTTCCAGAAACCTTACAGGCACTTGATAGCACCGAACTATCCGTCTTAAGGGCAATAGTCGAAGGCACAGTTAACGCCACGGGCGATGAGTTTTTCCGTGCCCTGGTCAGCAACTTAAGCATCGCTACCGGGGTTGAGAGTGCGTTTATTGCGGAATTCGCGGAAACTAAGACACGGGTACGAACCCTGGCCTTCTGGAATGAAGGGCAATTTGCCGATAACCAGGAATGGGATCTTGAAGGGACACCCTGCCAGGATGTGTTACTCGGAGGGCTTTGCCATTACCCTTCCGGGGTCTGGCAGCAATTCCCTAAGGAAGAAGGCATAGAAAGCTATTTGGGGATGCCGCTTTACGGTACTGAAGGTGAAATCCTTGGGCATCTTGCCCTGTTCGACAAGCGTGAAATGCCTACCGAACCTCGGTTGTTATACACTTTCCAGATATTTGCTGCACGGGCTACCGCAGAGTTCAATCGGATTCAGGTTATTGCGAAATTAAGGCACAGTGAAGAACAATTCCGTGACCTGTTCGATGAAGCCCCAATTGCCTATGTCCATGAAGACATTGAATCCCGGTTCATCAGCGCCAACCGCGCCGCCATGCGGATACTCGGCATCACGCCGGAACAAGTGCCAGGTATGGTCGGTATTTCCTTGGCACCCGATACGCCGGATGCCCAACGCCGCATTAAAGAAGCGTTCGAATCTATTGGACGAGGGACGGACACCAGTGGTGTGGTGTTGGAATTGCGCCGTAAGGACAACGTCAAGCCAATCTGGATCCAGTGGTGGTCCAAACCTGACCCGAGTGGACAGTTTACCCGCACCATGTTCATAGACATCACCGAACGGGTGCTGATGGAACAGGAACAGGCTCGGTTGCAGGCACAAAACCAGTATTTGAAGGAAGAAATCAAATCGGTTCATAATTTTGATGAAATCGTAGGCCGTAGTCCCGCCATCCAGTCCCTGTTGAACAATGTCAAGCGCGTTGCCGCGACAGATGCATCGGTTTTAATCCAGGGCGAATCAGGCACCGGCAAAGAATTGATCGCCCACGCCATCCATTCGGCCAGTAAACGCCAGAAAAACCCATTGATAAAAGTCAATTGCGCGGCTTTACCGTCGGGCTTGATTGAAAGCGAACTATTCGGCCACGAAAAAGGCGCATTTACGGGGGCTATCGCCAAACGTATCGGACGTTTTGAACTGGCTGACGGCGGTACGATATTCCTCGATGAAATTGGCGAGATTCCTTTGGACATACAGGTTAAGCTGTTACGGGTACTACAGGAACAGGAGTTCGAACGGGTTGGTGGCCAAACACCGATTAAGGTGGATGTCCGTGTCATCGCCGCCACCAACCGCAATCTCCATCATGAAGTCGCGGAAAAAAACTTCCGTGAAGATTTGTATTACCGGCTAAATGTGTTTCCCTTAACAACGCCACCATTACGTGACCGTATTGATGACATTCCCTTGCTGGCCTATTTCCTGATAGACAAATATGCCATGAAAATGGGGAAGAAAGTCACCGGCATCAGCGAGCTTTCCATGCAACGCTTGCAGTCATACCGTTGGCCCGGCAATATCCGGGAACTGGAAAACGTGATCGAGCGGGCGATAATTTTGGCTGACAGCGCCACCATAGAAATAGAAACCAACTTGTTTTCGGGACGCACCGAATCCAATGGCAAGGCTGAAACGGCCAACGATGCCAGCTTTGAAGCAGTAACACGTCAGCATATTTTATCCGTGTTGGAACAAACCCGTTGGGTGATTGAAGGCGCAAATGGCGCTGCCCACATCCTCAACCTACAACCCAGCACACTACGTTACCGCATTAAAAAACTGGGCATCGTAAAACCCAGCCACTAAATACCGCAGTTGCCGCCAATAGTGGTGGCGAAATGCTTAAGGCTTCTTAGCAAGAATTATTAGTCTCCAGACAATCCGTAATTTAATCAGCTAGATAAAATCATCATGGCCTTTTCAGGTCACGTTGGCATACATTTCGCTCTCTCCAATAAAAGATTAGTAGAATTGTGAAATTGGATACGACATGCTCAAGATAAGTGTAGATAAAGGTGAGACGGAAACGCTATTCATCCTGGAAGGCAGCTTGTCCGGCCCTTGGGTGGCTGAATTACATAAAGCGGTTATGGACAGGCTGGCTATACCTGAGGCCATATATCTTGAACTATCACATGTCCATTACGTTGATGAACAGGGCTTGGCCTTGCTCCGTGATTTGTCAAATTGGGGTGTCACTTCACGCGCGGCTTCCCCGTTTATTAAAGAGCTTTTAAAAACAGATCATTTAGTGTGACCCTGTAGATAAAGTTACAGAATTCTTATCACAAGCCACAAAAACCGAGGCCCACAGCCATGAAAGCGAAAAAAAACCTAGTCATCAGATCATCAGAGATTACACCTAAGGAATTGTTTCACGCCAGACGGAAATTTATGCAGCTGGCTGGTGGAGTTACTTTGGCTGCGTTATTGCCGCGCGCTGTCTGGGCTGGCGACAAGTTAACGGAAGTTAAAAAATCGGCTTACACCGTGCCGGATGAATTAACCCCTTACAAGGACGTAACCCACTACAACAACTTCTACGAATTCGGCACCGGCAAGGAAGACCCTGCTGCCAATGCCACCCATTTTAAAACAAGACCCTGGACTATCACAGTAGAAGGCGAAGTCAAAAAACCAAAGGTTTTTGATATAGACGAGCTGCTTAAAATGGCTCCACTCGAAGAGCGCATTTACCGTTTGCGCTGCGTGGAGGCCTGGTCGATNNNNTGGACGAAGCCATGCATCCCCTGACATTTCTGACGGTTGGGCTGTACGGAGAAGTGTTGCCGAACCAGAATGGCGCCCCGATCCGGGTGGTCGTACCCTGGAAATACGGCTTCAAAAGCG
>PMDM01000222.1 GCA_003155565.1 Methylococcaceae bacterium
AATAAAACACTTTTTTGCCGGTAGAAATCTGCTCGATGATGACGCCGATATTGTCGCCTTCATGTGGGTCATGGCGATGCGGCGAATAGGGCGGCGCTTTACTTTTTAAGGCTTGGGTATAAAAACGCAGATCGCCGATCGCTGGAATCGTAAAACTGCTGCCGTCGATTGGAACAGGATAATGGTTAACCGTGCAGTAATGCGAAAGCATATTAAACACGGGAAATCCGGTGGTCAAATCTTGCTTGACCATTTCGGTGCAGTAAATGTCCAAAGGCTTGCCTTCGCGTAACATTAATAAGCCGGTGGTGTGGTCGATCTGGCTGTCTATGAGCATGACAGCTTTAATGCCGGTATCGCGTAAGCCCGTTTTAGGTTGAATGGCCGGGAACGCTTCCAGTTGTGCGCGGATGTCAGGGGAAGCGTTGATTAACAGCCAATTTTCGTCATCGCTACTTACAGCGATTGAGGATTGGGTGCGTGCTTTGCCGTTCATTTCGTTGTGCCGTAAACGTCGGCAATTATGGCAGTTACAGTTCCACTGTGGAAAGCCGCCGCCCGCACCTGAGCCAAGAATTCTGATTTTCATAGTTATAAATGTTGAGAGGTTGATGCTTTTCTTATTGTTTGAGAGGATAGAGCATTAGCAGCTTCAAGGCAAAAAAAAGGGGTTCTTATGAGAACCCCTTTTTTGTTTGAACCAATTTTTTATTAACGGTTGTAGATGTACATGGTGACTTCAAAACCGAAACGCAGGTCAGTGTAGCTTGGTGTTTCCCATTTCATTGCAAACCTCCAGAAGTTTTAGATATTTTTACGCTAGCTTGATCAAGTAAGCTGGCTGAAGTATACGACGAACGATTATTTTTCGCAACCACAGAAATACGACCCTTTTTACGCATAAAAGTTGCTTGTTTTTTGGCGCGGATTCAACGCACGGGGACACTGTATTTTTTGTTGGAAAAGAGTATCATCAGGTTTCGCCTAACAAGACTATCCATAACAATTCAAACAAACAGGCGATGGAGGCATCATGGGTGATGTAACAGAACTTTTTATAGCGATGATTTTCATCGGTGCACTTGCTTTTGCGCCGCTGGGTTATTTCATTTACAAATTTACTCAAAAAGACGGCAAACCGTTTGGCGATATTGAACCGCATGGTGATAGCCCTTCTTTGGTCAACGATTTGGCTGAAAAAGTGATTGCTTTGGTGAAAAAGCAGTTGAATAAAAGTAAGCCATCTTCTTGAAAATCTAACGGGTTGATTTCGTTCATGGTTCGACAAACTCACCACGAACGGAATCAACGGTCAGCCGTTCGTCCTGAGCCTGTCGAAGGACTTTTTTTAGCAATTCGTAATTGTGCGTTATAGGTTGCCGCAGCTTGGGCAACCTAGATTTTTTTTGAAGCGCATGGTTTTGATATTCATCGTTAATCCATCAATCAGCAACAATCTTCCTGTCAATGTTTCACCTACATTGATGATAAGTTTCATGGCTTCCAAAGCCTGAATACTGCCTACAATGCCCGTAATTGGCGCTATTACGCCATTGGTCGCGCAATTAAGTAGTTCATCCCCTTCATTTTTATAGAGGCAGTTATAGCACGGGCTATCATTGATTCCCGAAGTAAAGACCAATACTTGGCCTTCAAACCGGATTGCAGCGCCAGAAACCAAGGGTTTACGAAAGACTACACAGGCTTTATTGACCGCAAACCGTGTTGCAAAATTATCGCTGCAATCCAGTACCACATCCGCTTTTTTGACCTCTTTATCCAGTTGTTCACCCATCAAGCGTTGTTTAAAAGTTGTTACCCGCGTGTCTGGATTTAATTGATTGAGTGTGTTTCGGGTTGAAATAACTTTATCAATCCCCACATCGTCTGTGTGATGAGCAATCTGTCTTTGCAAATTGGACAATTCTACCTCGTCGTTATCATAAATGGTGATATGACCGACACCGCCAGCGGCCAAATACATAGCTGCAGGTGAACCTAAACCGCCTGCGCCAACAATGAGAACACGGGCGGCAAGCAGTTTTTGTTGTCCGGCAATATCGCACTGGGGCAACATGATCTGGCGGCTATAACGTAGCAGTTGGTTGTCATTCATAAGTCATTTTAATGGTGAGGTCAGGCGGGAGATGATGCCAAAGAACTTGACAGACTGCAAAAGCTGATTATCATTAGCACTCATGACTAGCGAGTGCTAACAACCTACAAACCCTTACAAAACCACTAGGAGATATATATGAAGATACGTCCGTTACACGACAGAGTGATCGTTAAACGCCTTGAAGAAGAAACAACTACAGCGGGTGGCATCGTATTGCCAGGTTCTGCCGCAGAAAAACCCAGCCAAGGCATGGTATTGGCAGTGGGCACTGGCAAACAACTTGATAATGGCCAAGTACGGGCCTTGGAAGTCAAGGTTGGCGATAAGGTGTTGTTTGGTAAATATGCCGGTAACGAAGTAAAAGTCGATGGCGAAGACCTTATCGTCATGCGAGAAGAAGACATTATGGGCATTGTAGGCTAAGCCTGCTTTTTATCATATCAGCCCGTAGGGTACGCAGCGCGTACCATTAACCTATTACACAACAAACGAATCAGGAATAAAAAATGGCAGCAAAAGACGTATTATTTGGTGATGACGCACGTGTCCGTATGGCTCGCGGCGTAAACATTTTAGCAAACGCAGTAAAAGTAACTTTGGGGCCTAAAGGCCGTAATGCAATTCTGGACAAAAGCTACGGCGCACCTACCATCACGAAAGATGGCGTGTCCGTTGCAAAAGAAATCGAACTGAAAGANNAAAACATGGGCGCACAAATGGTAAAGGAAGTCGCTTCACACACTTCTGATGTCGCGGGCGACGGCACCACCACTGCAACCGTATTGGCGCAATCTATTGTCAACGAAGGCTTGAAAGCCGTTGCCGCTGGTATGAACCCAATGGACTTGAAACGCG
>PMDM01000021.1 GCA_003155565.1 Methylococcaceae bacterium
CTTGCGGGTGTCGGAATTGGTGGCGTTGCGCTGGGACCAAGTGGATCTCGCCCAGGGGCTGGTGCACATTACCCGGCGCAAGAACGGGGTGCCGTCCGTGCATCCGCTGCGCGGCCCGGAACTGCGCGCCCTGCGCACCGCCGCGCCGTCCGTTTTGAAGAGCGGGTATGTGTTCGTCAGTGAGCGCAAGGCACCTTTGACACCTGATAAAGTTAGAAAAATCGTCAACCGGGCGGGCATCCCGTTTTCTATTCACCCGCATATGCTACGGCATGCGACCGGTTATAAACTTGCCAACGATGGTCAAGATACCCGGGCGATCCAGCATTACCTAGGGCACCGTAATATCCAGTATACGACGCGTTACACAGAACTGTCATCAGAAAGGTTCAGGAGTTTCTGGCAAGATTGAGCTGAATTTATTGATGCGCTATTGAAATAGTTTATTTAAAATACCAAGTTGTTGATAATTAAAGATTTGCAAAATATCCGAGGTTAGGGCCTACAACCCCATGAAGCTAGGCCGTATAAAGATTGCGCTGACTAAGTTCGACTTATCGCCGCCTGTAAATGCCGATAATGGTTATTTCTTATAGCTGTTCAATAACGTCCCTAATTAATTCGATATTTGCATCAAAAGAAAAAGATATATTTTTACGAATCCGATCAGCAGTTTTGAATGTATTACGGTCTTCGTCTTTGATTGGGTGACATAAGGTAATATGTTCCAATTCTAGGGAAGCGCACAAATGCCTGGACCAAGGGTCGTTCTGCATGTCAGGGATTATTTCCACGACTTTCGTCCCTGGCCGGCAAAAAACCACATTCGCCATAACAGCCCCGAACTCAGAAACAATAATATCGGCATCCGAAAAAAGGAGAGCCTGCTCGTCAAAGGACATTAACTCAGGCCGCACTGTTTCAAACCCCTCTTGATGAAGCACAGCCTCTAGCGCTGCGCGATTACGGAGATTGCGCTTTGGCGTAACCCCACGTGACAGAAAAATTCGTCTTCGCGGGTGGTATTTGATGGGTGGTTTTATAATATTCTTTAGAATGGCCGCAAATACATCTCTATGATTTGGCGAATCTGCATAGGTACTTGCCGCTTTATGCCTATTACTGACAAAAACCTTTTTTAGCATCACAAATCTTTTTGAAACAGTTGTGATGCTCCCCTGATTTATTCCAACACGCTCATAAATAGGTTTCTGCCAATCAAGTAACGGCTTTGAAATCATATTTAACCCCATGCTCATGCCAAGCTGTATCAAAGGCACTATATCAAGCATGAAGTGACCATAATTGTGGGATGCATAATGCGGGGTAATTAAACTCGGCTCGGAAATAATGGGGGCATCCCACAAAAGATGCTCATGAAAAATATAAGCCATATTCCCTTCATCGATTTGTCTACCCTCTACGGCGTAAGTGGTCAGAAAATGGGGATCTGAATATTGACCGAGAACGGAATGTCTCCATACTTTCCCATTTTTTGAGACAAGAAAGCCACTTTGGGGAAACCAGTATTGGTCAAAGAGACACTCAAGCGTCATTTCTGGCGCCCTAAATGTGCGGGCGCTATATATCTCCCTCTCCGTTATATTATCTGATAGTACAGAAAGTTTGTGTTGTTTTGCCTCCACATATATCTCTGAGACAACAATTGTCTGTGATGGCTCTTCACAGGCAAGAATTTCTTCGATGGAAACATTTTTTAAAACGGTCGAGTGGTCAACATATATTTCAATTCCCTCGTCAAAAGGAATTGAAGTTCGCTTATATGTTTTTTTAAGATGCCATCTTAATTTAAGGCACCACTTCAATGCCCTACATTTACCAATCCTCAAAAATGCAATAATCCTCTGCAATATAGAAAATTTATAATATAAAAACTTAAGTCTTTTTATATTTTCTATAATCAAAACCCTCAATGAACACCGCTTAAAAGATTGGGATGATTTCATCTTATAGAACCTAATACACTAAACAAAGTGAAGCACATCGACCGCGTTCTCGGCAGATGCACCTTGTACCTAGCCACATTCGACGATTGGCACATTTTATAACTAAAATGTTGATACCGGTTGAAAATTGAACAGGGGGCGAAGCCGGATATAGGTTTATCCGGCTGTGGTTAAGTGTAATAGAAACGGAAGGATAATGGCTAGTTTTTCCAACTGTTCCAGTCGGTGGCTAGAAGACATCCTCCTCATTACTTTCATCAATAGCAGTGGTCAGGCTTTCAGCACCCCGTTTGGCGTGTTCCCTAGCTTGAATCCTGGCTTTAGCTTGTTCAGAGCTGTGCCGAAAGCGGTAAGACTCATTGCCGGTTTCGATAATATGGCAATGGTGGGTCAGCCGATCCAGTAGCGCAGTGGTCATTTTGGCATCCCCGAACACACTGGGCCATTCAGCGAATGTCAAGTTGGTGGTAATGATCACGCTGGTGCGCTCATACAGTTTCGAGAGCAAATGAAACAACAAGGCGCCGCCAGTCTGGGAAAAGGGCAAATAACCGAGTTCATCCAAAATTACCAGGTCGACCTGCATGAGCCGATAGGCCAGCTTGCCCTGGTTGCCGGCGGATTTTTCCCGTTCCAACTGGTTTACCAACTCTACCGTTGAGAAAAACCGTACCCGCTTGCCATGATCAGTGATGGCCTTAATGCCGATGGCCGTTGACAGGTGGGTCTTGCCGGTACCTGTGCCGCCTACGAACACCACATTGTGCGCCGCGGTGGTAAACTCGGCGCTGGCAAGCTGTCCGATCACATTACGGTCGACTTGGGCTTGGTCAAAATCAAAGCCGCCCATATCCCGATGCACGGGAAAGCGTGCTGATTGCAGCTGGTAGCGAATAGAACGGATATGGCGATCCAGTGCCTCCGCTTCCAACAAGTGCCGTAATAGCCATTCCGAGGCTTGCAAGGCAGCCCCACCTTGGCTGACAATTTCCGCATAGCCAGTCGCCATGCCGTAAAGTTTCAGTGCTTTCAATTCTTGTTCCAGATCATGCATCTTCGCTCTCCTTGATGAAATCGTGCGGCTGGCGGCTTAGATGCAACCGGTCATAGCGTCTGGTATCCGCGATCGGTTCTTCAGCCAGCAGTAGCACCCCTGGGGTTGTTACTTGCGGAACGCCGGGATCCTTGGCCTCAGAGAGCCGATTCAAGACCTGCCGGACTTGTTCGACGCTGGTATGGCCGCTGGCCGTTAAGCCATCAGCCGCAGCCAGGACGGCCTCAAGACCGATACTCGGCACATAGGCGAGCACTTCAGCCATGGCACGGTCACCGCCAGGACGTTTGAGTAATGCACGCTGCAAGGACAGCAAGGGCTTGGGCATGTCGGTAAACGGCGCCCCGTTCCTTAGCGCCCCCGGTTTCCTGCCAACCAAGGGAATATAATGCTGCCAGTTGTAGCTGACTTGATCACGGTCAAACAGCCGAATATGGCTCGCTACCTTGGCATCGTCGGCATGGACTTCAATACGCTCAGGGTAAAGGCGCAAACTGACCTTACGTTTGGCCAGATGGCAGGGTACGGAGTAGCGGTTGCGTTTCACGGTCACCAGACAGGTGCTGGAAACCCGGGCCACGACTTCGATATAGCCGTCGAAACTGCCAGGGATGGGCATCAGGTGGGGTTGTTCCATCTCGAGGGCTTCTTGTAGCGTTATGCCTTCGGTTCCTGGGCAGGGCAATTCCGCCCATAACGCCCGACAATGGTGTTCCAGCCAGGCATTCAGCTCGGCAAAATTGCTGAATTGCTGTTGTCCGGCTTCATGCCAAACCCGCCTCCTGCTGTCCTGGACATTTTTCTCGACAATCCCTTTCTCCCAGCCCGATGCCACATTGCAAAAATCAGCGTCGAACAGGTAATGCGCGGTAAGTGCTGCAAACCGGGCATTGACGATCCGTTCCTTGCCGCTCTGAACCTTATCCACCGCCGTCTTCATGTTATCGTAAATTCCACGCAACGGAACACCACCGAACACCCGGAAACCACGGGTGTGGGCATCAAAAAGCATTTCATGGCTCTGCGTCGGGTAGGCCACCAACAAAAACGCTCGGCTGGCACAGAGCTTGATATGCGCCACTTGCAGTCGACGGTAGAAGCCACCTACGACCAGCGGCTCTTCGCTCCAATCAAACTGGAAGGCTTCGCCAAGTTCGAATTTGANNCGCTCCAATCAAACTGGAAGGCTTCACCAAGGCGGAATTTTAGTGGAACAAAGGCAGACCGCCCCAGTTCTGGTTCGCCTGCCGTACGCCAATTGCGGATATAGTCAGTGAGCCGGGTGTAGCTGCCGGTATAACCCGATTTCTGCAATTCTGCGAGCAGCATCAGGGCAGTGCGTCGGTCACGCTTGGGGCGATGGCTATCGGCTATCAGGGCTTGCTTAAGTTGATCCTCATAGGGCGTGAGCTTGGTTGGCATCGGACGGCGCCGATATTGTAGCTCTGTGACTTCCGTGGCACGGAGCCACTTTTTGACGGTGTTGCGCGACAAACTTGTGCGCCTAACGATCTCATTGATGGACAGCTTTTCACG
>PMDM01000366.1 GCA_003155565.1 Methylococcaceae bacterium
AAGAAAACAAAGCAACTATTCGCAGCCCTGATCTTATTGGTTTCAGGTTTGGGAACTTTGCAAGCAGCCGAGGAATGCCCTTCCAAAATAGTGGAGGGTAGCGTTTGTCTGCCTAAAGGTTTCCCAGTTGAAGCTACACCGGGCGGATATACGCTCAATTTGACGCAAGGCCATACGCAGATCAGTCACGACGTTTATGACCTGCACATGCTGATCTTATGGATCTGTGTATTTGTCGGTATTGGTGTGTTTGGCACCATGTTTTACTCCATCTACCATCATCGTAAATCCAAGGGACACGTCGCCGAGCAGTTTCACGAAAATACCACCGTTGAAATCATCTGGACTATCATTCCGGCGTTGATATTGTTGGCTATGGCTATTCCCGCCACCAAAACTATGATTGAAATGAATGGTGTGGAAGAGTCTGATATGACTGTTAAGGTCACAGGCTGGCAATGGAAATGGGAATATGATTACTTAGGTAGCGACATTCATTTTTTCAGTAATCTGGATCATGCCAGCAACCAAGCAAGACGATTAGATTCGAATACCGATCCCCGGTCTGTTTCTCATTACTTATTGCGTGTTGATGAGCCTTTAGTTATCCCCGTTAACAAAAAAATCCGTTTCGTATTCACGGCGGCTGATGTTCTTCATTCCTGGTGGGTGCCTGATCTGGGCTGGAAAAAAGATGCGATACCAGGGTTTATCAATGAAGCCTGGGCTTCAGTCGAAGAGCCGGGCATCTACCGGGGGCAGTGTACCGAGCTTTGTGGGAAAGACCATGCTTTCATGCCTGTGGTGGTGATAGCGATGGAGCAAGAAGATTATGATGCTTGGGTAGAAAAGAAGCAGCTTGAGGTTTGTAAAGGGAAAAGCGCGGTTGATTTGCCGCATGATGAATTGATAAGCAAGGGTGCTGAAACCTATGCAAGCAATTGCGCTACTTGTCATATGGCAGATGGTGCGGGTATCCCTGGCGCGTTTCCGCCTTTAAAGGGAAGCCCTGTAGTTAATGGGGATATTAATGCCCAGGCTACCTTGGTGCTGAATGGTAAAAATGCCATGCCTGCCTTTGGTAAACAGCTTTCAGCGACAGAACTGGCATCCGTCATTACCTATACTCGTAACGCCTTGGGCAATTCCAAAGGTGATGAGACTCAACCTAAGGCAATCAAGGCCAAGTTGCCCGATTCAGGCGGTGATGACGATTGTGGTAAACCTGTAAAAGCTGATAAAGATAGCAAATCATCCAAAGTAGATAATGTTAAATCTGACGATCAGGATGGTGATGAAGGTCGCAAGTTATTGCAGCATCAAGCCAAAACGACCAATAAAGAGGTTTCGCCTCATGACAATTTGATTGCGGCAGGGCAGACTGTTTATGAAGCTAACTGTGTCTCCTGCCATCAAAAAAATGGCGGTGGGATGCCGCCAGTCTTCCCGGCTTTAACTGGGAGTGCGGTCGTTAAGGGTGATATAAAAGCCCAGGCCAATCTGGTTATGAAAGGCAAAGGCAGTATGCCTGCGTTTGGCGGTAAATTGACTCCTGCTGAATTGTCGCAAGTCATTACTTATACCAGAAATGCCTTGGGAAATTCTAACGGCGATGCAATAAAGGCAGACGAAATAGAAAAATTATTGCAAGGCAAAGAGGAATCGGCTGATGAAAATTCATCAGAAAGTAACAAACCGGAATCTGTCGATAAGATCAAAGAAGAGCCAAAGGCAGATAAATCAGACGGCGATAAAACTTCTAAAACAGGTGATAAAGCCACTGTTATAGCCGAAAAGTCTTTGGACGAATTAGTGGCTCAGGGCGAATCTGTGTATGAAGAAAATTGCCAATCCTGCCATCAACCAAATGGTGTCGGTATGCCGCCCGTGTTTCCTGCCTTAAAGGGAAGTCAGGTAGTAACCGGAGCTATTGATGCACAGGTTGAAATCATGAGCAAAGGCAAGGGTATGATGCCCGCTTTTGGGAACACATTGAATGCAGTTGATTTTGCTTCCGTACTCGCGTTTACGCGAAATAAGCTGGGTAATTCGACAGGTGATTTTAAGCAGCCCTCGGAGATTGAGGCGTTACAGTCAGCCAATAAATAATGTTTCGAGTGTGCTAAGGTTTTTGTTTTGCTGCTTTGTAAAAATCACTAGCAGTGATTAATTTAGAATGAATGAGGAAATGATATGTCTGCTGTTGTAGCTGAACATGATGAACACCACGAGCATGGCCACGAAGATCATGATCACGGCCCAGCTAAAGGTATCCTAAGATGGATTATTACCACTAACCATAAGGACATAGGTACACTTTATTTGGTGTTTGCTTTGGCGATGTTTTTTGTTGGTGGCACTATGGCGATGGTGATTCGTGCAGAATTATTTGAGCCGGGTTTACAATTTGTCGAGCCGCAATTTTTTAACTCCATGACCACTATGCATGCTTTAGTGATGGTGTTCGGGGCGGTCATGCCGGGTTTTGTAGGGTTGGCTAACTGGATGATCCCAATGATGATCGGTGCGCCGGATATGGCCTTGCCACGCATGAACAATATGAGTTTCTGGATGTTGGTTGCCGGTATTTTATTGCTTGCCAGTACTTTGTTCATGGAAGGCGGTGCGCCTGCCGGCGGTTGGACATTATATCCACCCCTGATTTTGCAAACCGGAGCAGCGTTGCCTTTTGCCATTTTCTCGGTGCATTTGCTAGGGATTTCGTCAATCATGGGTGCTATTAACATTATTGCGACCATCTTCAATATGCGTGCACCCGGAATGACGTTGATGCGGATGCCGATGTTCGTCTGGACTTGGGTAATCACCGCATTTTTATTGATAGCCGTGATGCCAGTTTTTGCCGGTGCGGTCACCATGCTGCTGACCGACAAATTTTTTGAAACCAGTTTTTTTGATGCAGCGGGCGGTGGCGATCCGGTACTTTTTCAACACATTTTTTGGTTCTTCGGGCATCCTGAAGTGTACATCATGATTTTGCCTACTTTTGGTATAGCATCAACTATTATCCCTGTGTTTGCCAGAAAACCGTTGTTTGGATATAGCTCGATGGTATACGCAACGGCTGCGATTGCCTTCTTGTCGTTTATCGTCTGGGCACATCACATGTTTACGGTGGGGATGCCGATTGCTGGCGAACTTTACTTCATGTACGCCACCATGTTAATTGCCATTCCTACTGCGGTAAAAATTTTTAACTGGACGGCTACCATGTGGAAAGGTGCCATGACTTTTGAAGCTCCCATGCTGTTTTCAATAGCCTTTGTTGCGTTATTTACAGTAGGTGGGTTTACCGGTTTGATGATGGCGATTGCCCCTTCAGACTTGCAGTATCACGACACTTATTTTATTGTTGCACATTTTCATTACACGCTGGTTCCTGCTTCTGTCTTCATGTTAATGGCTGCTGGTTACTACTGGTTGCCTAAATGGACTGGCCACATGTACAACGAAAAAATTGGTCAGTTACATTTCTGGCTGTCTGTGGTGTCAGTAAATATCTTGTTCTTCCCGCAACATTTCTTAGGTTTGGCAGGTATGCCAAGGAGAATCCCTGATTATGCTGTCCAATTTGCTGATTGGAACATGATTTCAAGTATTGGCGGTTTTATGTTTGGCGCTAGCCAGTTGTTGTTCCTGTATATAGTCATAGACACCATACGCGGCGGAACAGGCGAAAAAGTGACGAATGAAGTCTGGGAAGGCGCGCTTCAATACGGTGGTGGTGGCACTCAAGGTTTGGAATGGACATTGCCATCTCCACCCCCTTATCACACCTTTACCGAGCCGCCAGTTATTGTGCCTACTGAGTATCAGCATGAAGCTGCTCAATGATAATTAATGAACTTAAAAACAAAAAATCTGCTGACCGCATCCATACTAGGGTTATTGGCACTTAGCTTTTACCTATATGCAATGCCCTCAGCCGTTATAGAACAGATTGCCAAAGCGATAAGAGCTATTTTTAATGGATGATGCGCTAAGTCTAAAGCAAAAAAATACTAAAATTGTTAAGATTTTGGTTCTGGTTGTAATAGGTATGTTCGGTTTCGGTTACGCCTTGGTGCCACTTTATGATGTGCTATGCGATTTGACTGGACTTAACGGCAAAGCGGATACACTTGCAGCAAAAGAAGTCCCCTATAAGGTTAATATGGCCAGGGAGATAAATGTTGAATTTATCACATCACTTAACGAATCGACGCCGATTGAGTTTCGAGCAGAAACCAGGCAGCTAAAAGTACACCCCGGCGAATACCATACCGTGTATTTTTATGCAAAGAATATGACCGATAAGGTCATGGATGCTACGGCAATCCCCAGTTTTTCGCCCGGTGTCGTTGGGGAATACTTTAAGAAAGTAGAATGTTTTTGTTTTAATCAGCAAACATTTAAACCGGGGGAGTCAAAACGTATGCCCATGCGCTTTGCGGTTAAGCCGGATTTGCCGAAAGATCTTAAAACAATAACGCTTTCATACACGTTTTTTGATAATACTAAAGCAGCAGTGCAAAAATAGAAGAGGAAATTATGTCTACATCGCATGGTTATTACATCCCACATAAGGCGACTTGGCCGGTACTTGCAACTGCTGGTTTGTTTTGTATGTTGGCTGGATTTGCAAATTATTTAAATGGTTCGCCTAGCGGCGTGAACTTCATGTTGTTAGGTTTTACCATTTTCATCGTCATGGTGGCGGGATGGTTTACCCTGCAAGCGACGGAAAGCGAATCGGGAACTTACAATACCCAGGTCGGTATTTCTTTCCGAATGGGCATGATGTGGTTCATATTCTCAGAAGTGATGTTTTTTGCCGTTTTCTTCGGTACGCTTTGGTACACGCGTAATTTGTCCGTGCCTTGGTTGGGCGGTGAAGGTGACGGTGCTGCGACGAAAGAACTGCTTACCCAATCCTATGAAGCCGTCTGGCCGACCAATGGCCCTAAGCATTTGGGCGGTAAACTTGTCGATGGTAAAGCCAATGGTGAATTTGAACCGATGGGTGCGTGGGGATTGCCCTTTGTCAATACCCTATTGCTGCTGTCCAGCGGCGTGACTTGCACTTGGGCGCATCATGGCTTATTGGCAAAAAACCGTGACCAGCTTATTAAAGGGTTGATAGCAACGGTCAGTTTGGGGTTTTTATTTGTCAGTTTTCAAGCATTCGAATACCATGAAGCCTACACCGAAATGGGCTTGACATTGGGTACAGGCATTTATGGCTCT
>PMDM01000156.1:0-6139 GCA_003155565.1 Methylococcaceae bacterium
TGTCGTGTTCCCTGCCAAACAACTCTTTCAAAAAACCGTACATCCGTTCTTCAATTGAGTGCCCCTGCAATGAAACTTCATATCCCTTTTCTTGCAACCCAGTCCCCAACCTCTCCCCGTAAACACCAACGATGCTAATGTTTTCTCTTTTTTTCTTTTGTTGCTTAACTTCAAGCTTGTACTTTTTAGATGTGGAGTTTATTTCATCAACAATTTTTTGAAGTTCAGTTATTAATGGTTCAATTCTTTCTTTTATAGTCATAACTTCCTCATAATAACTAATACGCTAAATAACCACACCTGTCTGCAAAGTATGGGTTACTTTGCCTTTAAACGTCACACCCCAAAACGGCGTATTAATGCCCTGGCTTAGCCAGTTATCGGCATTAACTTTCCATTCTTGTTCGGGGTCGAAGATGCAAACATCGGCACTATAACCCGCCGTTAATGCACCTCGCTCAAGCCGCAATATTTGCGCGGGTTTGTGGGTCAATGCGGCAATACCTTGCTCAAGCGTAATTGCTTCCTGGGCAACGAGTCTTAGCATTAAAGGCAATAAAGTCTCTAAGGCAGAAACGCCCGGCTCGGTTTCTGGGAAAGCACCCAGCTTGGCATCGAGGTCATGCGGTTGGTGGTCGGAGCAGATACAGTCGATAGTGCCGCCAGCCAAGCCTTCGCGCAGTGATGCCTTATCATGTTTGGCACGGAAGGGAGGCTGGACGTGATAAGCACTATCGAAAGGGATGATGTCGTCTTCGGTGAGATGTAACTGATGGATGGCGACATCGGCGCTGACCGCCAAGCCATATTTTTTGGCTTGATGGAGTTTGATGACTGAACGTCTGCTGCTTAACTGACCAAAGTGGACACGGCAACCGGTCAACTCGGCTAATTCCAGGCATTGCGCCAAAGCGATGGTTTCTGCGGCATCGGGAATACTGGGCAGACCGTAACGGGTTGAGACCGCACCTTCATGGACGCAACCGTTATTTGCCAGCCAATAATCGTTAGGTCGATAGATAAACAGTAAATCATGGCTGGCGGCGTATTCCATCGCACGCCTTAAAACCAGTAAGTTTTTCACGGGCTGATTGGCATTGCTGACCGCAACACATCCTGCATCCTTTAAAGCAAGCATAGCGCTTAATTCCGTCCCTTCCAGCTTTTGGGTGAGTGCGGCGATTGGCAAAATTTGTCGATATCCGCATTTTTCTGCCTGATCTTTTATTAGCTCGGCAACAGCACGGGCATCGATAACAGGGATAGTGTCTGGCTGTAGGCACAGCGTGGTAATGCCGGCTGCGGCTGCGGCGGCTGTTTCGCTGGCGAAAGTGGCTTTGCGGCTTTGCCCGGGTTCGCGTAACCTTGTACTTAGGTCGATAAAGCCTGGGCAGACGATTTGGTTTCTGGCATCAATTACTCTGTCCGCTTTAAACCCGGCAGGCTCATTTGTTACCGATGCAATTTTACCATCGGCAATATAAACCGAGCCGATGCGGTCTATCTTGTTGGCGGGGTCTATAATCCTTCCGTCTTTGATGAGTATGCACGCCATCACATACTTCCCTGCTTTTGCATTGCCATCGCCATTATCGCCATGCGGATGGCAATTCCGTTGCTTACTTGTTTGAGAATGACCGACTGGGGGCCATCAGCCACTATTGAGTCGATTTCCACGCCCCGGTTAATGGGCCCAGGGTGCATGACAATCGCATCAGGCTTAGCAATTTTTAGCCTGGCTTCGGTCAACCCAAAACATTTAAAATACTCGTTTTCACTGGGTAACAACGCGGCAGTCATCCGTTCTTTTTGTAGACGTAACATGATAATCACATCAATATCTTTCAGGCCGTCAGCGAGACTGTGCGAAACCGTGACACCCATTGTTTCAACTTGTGCGGGCAATAAGGTCTTAGGCGCAATGACACGGACTTCAGCCACGCCTAAAGTATTGAGCGCTTGAATATTCGAGCGGGCAACACGGGAATGCAGGATGTCGCCGACGATAGCAACTCTAAGCTGAGAGAAATCCTGTTTGATCTGGCGTATGGTGAACATATCCAGCATCGCCTGGGTAGGATGGGCATGTTGACCGTCTCCGGCATTGATGACGCTGATATGTGATGCGGCATGTTGGGCAATAAAGTGGGCTGCGCCACTGATGCCATGACGCACGACAAACATATCGACATACATGGCTTCCANNAGGTTGACGATGCTTTTGCCGCGCAACAGTGGGATTTTTTTAATTCGCCCGTCGGTCATGCCGACAAAGGATTCCGCCAAGTCCAGGATTTCTATCAGCAACTGTTTATCCAGCCCTTCAATGGTCAGAAAATGTTTGAGTTTGCCCTCTGAATTTAATTGCAGGTTATCGGACATCACTAAGCAGCTACATCCACAGTTTGTATTTCAATAGCAAGAGGTTCAGGGCCGATCAATTTTATGCGCTGGCCTGCATCCAAGGCAATGCTGGCACCAACACAATCAGGGCTGATAGGTATTTGCTTGCCGTCACGTTCTATCAACACGGCCAATAGCACTTGTTTGGGACGACCGTAATCGAAAATCTCATTCAAGGCGGCACGAATAGTCCGGCCAGTATAAAAAACATCGTCAATCAAGATAATATTGCGGCCTTCGATCTGCACCGGTAACTCGCTGGGTTTTACATTGGGATTGACCCCAATTTGCGAAAAATCATCACGGTAAAACGAAATATCAAGTAATCCTAATGGTTGCTTAATGGCTAAACGCTGGTGCATCTTTTCAGCTACCCACACGCCGCCAGTACGGATACCTATCATCAAGGGATCTGTTAGCTGTCTTTCTACAATCGCCTGTTTTAATTTAGCTTCCAAAGTGCCTAGCAAATCAGAAACGTCGAGCCTGTTAACGATCATTTTGATTTATTGTCATTAAGCCAGGTCTGCAAAATAAGCTGTGCTGCAAGTTGATCCTGGATTGCCCACAGTTTTGTTGCACTTACGTTAACCTCGTCAAATAATAGTTGTTTAGCTTCAAAGGTGGATAGGGTTTCATCCTGCTGAAAAATTGGCAAATGGTATCTGCCGTCCAGTTGCCGACAAAATTTTAGCATACGTGGGGTGATAAGGTTGTCTGAGCCGTCGTCTTGTTTGGATATACCAACAACCAAGCCCGCAGGTTGCCATTCAGTGATGAGTTTGCTTATGCCTTCCCAATCTGGATTTTGGTTGATTGAACGCAAGGTCTGTAGCGGGCTGGCAATGCCTGTTAATAGATGCCCGACCGCAACACCTATTTTTTTACTGCCAAAGTCAAAGCCCAAATAGGTCTCGTCTAGGGTTTTGCTTTGTAATGGGTCTTGTCTCACAGGGTATCCCACAACGTCAGCTATGGCCTGCGGGCGTAGTCAACAGATTAATATCAATACCTATTTGGCTGGCGGCGGCATTCCAGCGTTGGCTTGTCGGGGTTTCAAACAAGATTTGTTTGGCACAAGGTGTATTTAGCCAGGAATTACTTAATATTTCTTTTTCCAGTTGTCCCTCGCTCCAACCCGCATAACCCAGTGCGATCAAATACTGTTTCGGGCCTTCTCCAGCCGCAATGGCCTCTATCACATCACGGGAAGTAGTCAGGGAAATGTCCTCTGAAACCGGCAGTGTCATGTCCCAATCCCCGCACGCAGTATGAACCACAAACCCTCTATCCTGCTGCACTGGGCCGCCAGCAAATACAGGGGTTTCCGCTGCCTCCAAAGAGCTGACGGATATATCCATTTGCTTAAATATTTCACCCAGTTTCATATCAGCAGACCGGTTGATCACTATGCCTAACGCGCCTTCCTTGGTGTGCTGGCACAGATAAGTAACGGTATGGTGAAAAAGAGGTTCTATCAAGCCCGGCATGGCGATGATGAATTGATTATTGAGGTAGCTTCCACTCATTTTGGCTATCCTAATTGCTGATGGTAGATACTATTATGGCGTAGTCATTCCCGATTCATCAGA
The DNA here is from genome assembly GCA_003155565.1 of Methylococcaceae bacterium. Taxonomy (GTDB): domain Bacteria; phylum Pseudomonadota; class Gammaproteobacteria; order Methylococcales; family Methylomonadaceae; genus Methyloglobulus. Next base: position 3,996 of record PMDM01000156.1, read on the forward strand.
AAATTTCCATTTTCTGGTGATGACCAGGACGTTGACTTCCTTAAGCAGGTCGCTAGGCAGCGCCGAAAAAGGTGCGCTCATCCTGACAATTCGCTTTGCCGCTTCATCCAGCTCAGGATAACCTGAAGACCTGGATATGCGAATGCTGTAAATACTGCCATCCGATTTTATTCCAACATCCATGGTCAATGTACCCGAGAAATTTTTCTTTTGGGCTATTGCAGGATAATTCGAATTTCCTGTATGTTCGACTTTCCGCTCCCAGTCTTTCACATATTGTGCAGCAACATATTTATGGGCGCTTACGGAATTAGCAAACTTTATTTTAGCCTGATCGGAGCTTTGTTCCTTGAGCCTGATTTCAGTGCCGTATTGCGTAATCTGCTGCTGTAACATTTCTGCCGTTAAAAGGGGGCGCTTTTCTGTATCATGTGTAAGTTCAGGCTGCTTTTCAGTCACGACTTGCTTGTTTGCTTTTTCCTGCGTGATGAGTTTCTGTTTGGCTTTTGGTTCTACATGTTCCGGTTCGCTTTTATCCACCTGTTTTCTTTGACCGTTACTCTGGCTGGAAATTCTTTGTGCAGGCGGCTGTGGCTTCTGGGCTTTTTCACCAGCGCCTATCTGATTGTCCTGGGCTAAGAATTTTGCTTTTTTGGGTGCTTTTTTGGCTGGCGTACTAACCAAAATAACATCAATCGAACGGCTATTCTGGATGGGTGGCCCAGGCTCGGTAAAACGGATGCCTAGCACAATAATGATATGGATGATGATCGCGATAAACAAGGCAACCAACATCCGGTCATTGTTGGTTACCGTACTTGTTGAATCGAAACTCGCCGTATTCGCCATCATTTCAACGCAATTTCAATATGATCCATCAACAGACCGCTAATATTCAAGCCGAACTGTTTGTCTAATTCCTGAACGCAGGTTGGGCTGGTGACATTAATTTCGGTCAGGGTTGTCCCGATAACATCCAAACCCACGAATACCAAACCTTTTTCCCGCAGCGTAGGCCCTACCTGGTTAGCAATCCAGCGATCTTGATCGGTCAGCGGTCTACCCTCACCACTGCCACCGGCCGCCAAATTACCCCTGCTTTCGCCTTTCGCCGGTATACGTGCAAGGCAATAAGGCACAGGTTCGCCGTTAACCATCAGTATACGTTTATCGCCATCTTTGATTTCCGGAAGGTATTTTTGCGCCATTATCTGACGGCTGTTGTGCTGGGTCATCGTTTCCAGAATCACGCTCAGGTTAGGATCGCCCTCGCGTAGATGAAAGATGGATGCCCCACCCATACCATCTAAGGGTTTAACAATAATTTCACCCAGCTCATGCAGAAAATGCTTAATCCTGCCAGCATCCCTAGTGACTAGGGTTTCAGTACAACACTGAGGAAACCATGCCGTAAACAGCTTTTCATTCGCATCACGCAAGGATTGTGGTTTGTTGACCACGTAGACACCCGCATGTTCCGCCAGTTCCAGCATGTAAGTAGCATATAAATATTCCTGGTCGAACGGCGGGTCTTTTCGCATGATGATGACATCAAGCGAATCTAGCACCATGTCTTGCTCGCCAACAAAGTTAAACCATTGCTTTTCATCACGTTGCACTGCCAGTATTTTAGTTTTGGCATTAGCTTTGCCATTCCTTAGATAAAGGCTGCCCAGTTCCATGTAGTGAAGTTCCCAGCCTCTGGCCTGGGCTTCGAGTAACATGGCGAAGCTGGTGTCTTTTTTAATGTTGATGCGGTCGATGGGATCCATGACCATGCCTAATTTTATTGGCATTACTGTCTTTCCATAAGGTTTTGAGTGATTGTCCGCTTCATTTTATAGATTGTTATTTACCTTGAAAAGAATTTTTGGTATAAAGATGGGCTAATTTTGAATCCAGGCACCCAGCTAGAGGCTAATCATGTCCAGAGTATGTCAAGTGACAGGCAAACAGCCTGTTGTAGGTAACAACGTATCACACGCCAACAATAGAACCAGAAGACGTTTTCTGCCCAATCTGCAACACCATAGATTTTGGGTGGAAAGTGAAAACCGTTGGATTCGCTTACGGGTATCGACCAAAGGTATGCGAATCATCGACAAAAAAGGCATAGACGCTGTTCTGGCGGATTTGCGTAAAAA
>PMDM01000156.1:6288-6410 GCA_003155565.1 Methylococcaceae bacterium
ATCGTCATTCGTCAAAAATCGAATAACAATGTTGGTGTCAATTGCAATCATTGAATTGCGCCTTAAGACCTTGGGGCAATGGCAGTGTTCATGTCGCCAATTGTTTTGGCTGTTCCTGCGTA
>PMDM01000199.1 GCA_003155565.1 Methylococcaceae bacterium
CACTAAAAGTAGTTGAAGAAGATCATTTCACTTTCGCTCTCGACTGCCCGCAGACCCGTATTATTGAGGATCATATCGAAATTGAATCTTCTGATCCTATTTTGCTGTTTTCCTTGTCTCAAGGCATGGCACAGTCGATCAAACTGGCCTCGTTTGAAACCAACGCCATCACCACCATTAACAATACCAGTTATATTCCTAAGTCGTTGGCGCAAAATGGACGAATCAAATTGGGTCGCCATGAGATAGCAAAAATACGTGGGCAACTGTTTTTGACCAAAAGCGACATTATCCTGAATTATGATTTGTTAGATAAGCCGGACTTTTTTTGGGAATACCCGGAATATGAAGCGTTCTATACCATCGCCGCGAAATATCTGGAAGTTGCGCCGCGCACCGAAGTGTTGTCCAAGAAACTGGAAACTATCCATGAGCTATTTGAAATGTTGGCCGATGAGCAAAAACACCGTCATTCATCAACGTTGGAGTGGATTATCATAGGCTTGATTGCTTTTGAAATCGGCATGACCATCGTAGAAAAACTGCTCTAAACTAATCCTAAACGCCTAGTCCAGCACAAACATGTTAAGTTACCAACATGCCTACCACGCGGGCAATTTTGCCGATGCCCTGAAGCATGTGGTTTTAATTCACGCGCTGAATTACCTGAAAAAAAAGAACAAGCCCCTTTGCTACATTGACACCCATGCTGGTTCTGGCGATTACAAGCTGAATAGCAGCGAAGCGCAGAAAAACCAGGAATTCCAGAGTGGGATCGGCAACTTATGGCAACGCGAAGATTTGCCCGCTTGTGTGTCCGATTACGTCAAACTCATCAAACAGGCCAATCATTCTGGGCAATTACTCCGTTATCCCGGTTCGCCTTTAATCGCCAGTCAAATGTTAGGCGATAAAGACCGCTTGTTTCTTTATGAGCTACACACAGCAGAATCCAGGCTGTTAAATGAGGTGGTCAAGAAGGATAAACGCATCAAAGTCTTTCGTTCCAATGGCCTGACAGACAGCTTAGGATTGTTGCCTCCAAAGGAGAATCGCGGTTTGATATTGATCGACCCTTCTTATGAAATCAAAAATGAATATCAAACGGTGGTAGATGTATTGAAAGACATGCACAAACGTTTCGCCACCGGTTGTTATTTGCTTTGGTATCCTGTGGTTGCCAGAAAACGTAACCAGTATTTGGAACGTGCCTTGCAAATCAGCGGCATTAAAAACATTCAGTTATTCGAGCTGGGCATACAGGCCGATAGTGATGAACATGGCATGACGGCTTGTGGCATGATCGTTATTAATCCGCCCTGGACATTGCTTGGCGACATGCAACAGGTTTTGCCCTGGTTAGCTGAAGCGCTGGGACAAGACCAGCAAGGGCTTTATCGGGTGGAGCAATTGGTTAGTGAGTAGGGTGTAGGGTGGATTAAACGCGCNNTTCGATTATCCCGGATTACACTGCGTTTCATCCAGGCTACGTGTCAATAATGTGTTGTAACAAACTGCATCGGGCTTCCCCTGCAAATAAGAGGCATTAGGGTCAATAATGAAATGCTTGTTCATGGCGGTTCGGCCTAGTAGCATTCGAAAGCGCATGGAATCGCGGTTGGTGAGCGTTATTTCAGCTTGGATAAGGTGTTGTCCGAACAGTAACTGGGTTTCGATGACATAGCGGCGTTGTTTATGGCCTCCAGAGTCTGAAACCAGACGGCGGTCTTTGATGGGGGCGTGGCATTCGATAAGCAGTTCGCTTTGTTTTTGCATGGGCTGCACGGTAAACATCAACCAGTTTTCGCCGCCTTTCTGGTATGGTTCTATCGTGTCTGCGTGTAAGGCGGATGAGCGTGCGCCGGTATCAATTTTGGCTTTAATCTGGGCTATGCCGAACTCAGGCAAGGCCACCCATTCTCGCCAGCCTAGCATGGGTAATTGTGTTAGCTTGTCGGTCATAAGTGAAAGTTGGCCTTTTTCAATTGACTATCCAGTTTATATTGAGCATTGAAAACAATACGCATCGGGTTCTGTTGGTAAAGAAAAAAGCAGCTTGTGCTTAGACGCAATGTGCTACATTTTTACGATTGGGTTAACTGTTACAAGAAAAAAGCCTAACTAAGCCCATTATTGATTCGGCCTTATGAAGANNCAGGGAATTTGGACAGCAGCATTATGCTTGAATATACTGATTATCTAAAAATTTTTATTGCCCTGTTGGCGGTTGTCGATCCGTTGGCGGCGATGCCGATCATCGTCTCCATGACTGCGCGTGATAAAGCACCCGAACTTAAAGCCATAGCCAGGACTGTCGTGCTATCGGTTACTACTGTACTTTTAGTTGCGCTTTTTGTCGGTCAAGAAGTGCTTTTCTTTTTTGGTATCAGCATAAACTCGTTTCGGGTGAGCGGCGGAATCCTGTTGATGCTTATGTCGTTTTCGATGCTACAAGGTAAAATTAGCGAAACCGTACGTAACGAGGAAGAAGCCAAGGAGGGTGAAACAAGTGAAACTGCCGTTGTGCCATTATCTATTCCTTTATTGGCAGGCCCTGGCGCAATCAGTACAGTGATACTCTACGCACATAAGGGCAGCGGTATTCATCATTACTTGATGATAAGTCTGGACATTATCGCCGTGAATGTCATCTTATGGTGCGTGTTGCGGACTACGCCGTGGTTGACCCAACGTTTGAGCCAGACGGGAATTAATGTCGTTATCCGCTTGATGGGTTTGATTTTATTGGCGCTTGCCGTCGAGTTTATTGCGGGTGGCCTAAAGGGACTATTTCCGGTATTAGCTTGATACCTGAATAAATAAGGAGAGTTTTGCCTAAATCACTGTGATATTTACCTGATTCGCACTTTTACAGGCTTACTTAAGGAACGTTTAAGAACTGACCATCACAATCACCCATTGTTAAAATTAGTATGACTAGGAAATATAGCATTATGAATTCGCCTACATTGGAAGATATACCCGTTGCTGGCGGTGCAAATAGCGTGTCGAGAAGACGTTTCCTTAAAGGTCTGGCTTGCGGTTCTTTGCTGGCGATGGGGTCGCCTAAAATTGCGCAGGCAGCTTTCTCGCCCTTTACCACACATAAAACCCTCTCTTTAGCACACCACCACACCGGCGATAACTTAAGCCTTACTTATTATGAGCAAGGCCGTTATATTCATAGTGCCTTGGAAGAAATCAGCTATTTTTTGAGGGATTATCATAACGATGCAGTGCATTCCGTCGATCCGGCCTTGTTGGATCAATTATATGATGTCAAATTGTTGCTTGGTGTAAACAAGCCGTTTCATATTGTTTCTGGTTACCGGTCTCCCCAAACAAATGCCAGTTTGCGTAGGCACAGCCGAGGGGTTGCCAGACAGAGCTTGCACATGGAAGGTCGGGCGGTTGACATCCGAATGGAAGGCGTGAGTTCCAAAACGATCAGGGATGCAGCCCTTGCGCTACAACGCGGCGGTGTCGGTTTTTATCCCAGTTCAAACTTTGTCCACCTGGACACAGGCGACCTAAGAACCTGGCATCGATAGGCAAAAAATTCGGAAATATTTAACTGGCAAAACTCCGGTCACTAAACGGATTCGAATATTGATCGTCCAGATCTTGAAGAATTTGCCGGAAATGTTCGTAGTTTTTTATTTTTAGCACGCCGACCTCGTCCAAAACGGCTTCGTAATGACCAGCCTCCCTTCCCCCAACAATTAAAGCTATATCATTACCGATCAATTTCCTTAACCGCCGTATTTCTTTTGCTATTACATGGTCGTCGGTTTTAAAGCTAATGCTCAGTGTTACTGCCGTTGCGTTAGTAAATTTGACCGCAGCAGCGATCTCCTCCGCTGGCAAGTTCGCGCCAAGATAAGTGACTTTCCAGCCTTTAAGTTCAGCGATGATACCCGCAAGTAAAGCACCTAGCTCATGCAATTGGTTGATAGGGGTACTAACAATCATTCTTGGTGCGTTGGACGAGCAAGGGTTATTGTTTCGCAAGATATAGGTCAACGAGCGGACAATAGCCGATGCCATGTGCTCATGAACTGGCCTGAGTTCACCCGATTTCCAACGATCCCCAATGAGAGTCAGCAAGGGATTTAATAGTTTTTCAATAAATACTTCTGTGCCCAGTTCAACGATGGCATTCTCGAAATGAGATTCCAGCGCGTGGGCATCAAAAGCCAACACTGCCGCGTAGCATTTTTGTATATAATCCTCTGCGAGGTGTAACCTGTTGCCATTTATTAATGGTACAGATTTCTCTAGCGTCTGAGCTATTGAGTCGCTTTCCTTCTTTAACAGGGTTTTCAGGTCATCAAGGGTAAGCTTGGCTATTTGACTGATGCTGTGACCATTATTGGTCGCTTGGTTAAGCAGTTTAAGGCGGGCGATATCCAAATCGGTATAGAGCCGGTGACCGCCATCAGTACGTGATGGATTAACCGCTTGATAGCGGCGTTCCCAAGCTCTTACCAGATCGGATTTAACACCCGATCTTTTGGATACGGTGCTAATTAGGTATTGTCCTGAATCATCCATAGTTTAGACAGTTGTCGCATATCGAACACAAAGGCCACAGGAACAAACTTTACCACGACTTATACAATACATGGACAAAAACTTCATGTCGCCATTTCTTAATCGCTCACGGCTAGTATAATGCTGTTTTGAATGCTGTCAAATGCGAAAGCAGCCTATTGGGTTAGCCGT
>PMDM01000491.1:0-129 GCA_003155565.1 Methylococcaceae bacterium
CCAATTCCTTGTAGAACGGCACGTTAGCATCTCCATTGATGGTCGAAACGACCGCCGTTTTCTTGCCCGCCGAACCGAATTTCTTGATGTCGGCAACAATACTTTGCCAATCGGAATGGCCGAACGGCG
>PMDM01000491.1:172-385 GCA_003155565.1 Methylococcaceae bacterium
TCGACTGCCGGAATCGCCTGCTGATTAGGCGCTGCGCCCGTGTAGAACACGTTTTTGGACGATTCTTCGCCTTCGTACTGCACGGGATAAAACAAGACACCATTCAGTTCTTCAATAACGGGCAACACCGATTTACGCGAAACCGAAGTCCAGCAACCAAAAATAGCCGCAACCTTATCTTTAGTCAGCAATTCGCGGGCTTTCTCGGCAAAC
>PMDM01000491.1:418-6732 GCA_003155565.1 Methylococcaceae bacterium
TCGTGCCTGACAGGGAATGCAACACACCAACCTTGATGGTGTCTTCGGCTGTGGCATTACCAGCTATTAGTGCCAGTGCGGCTACCGTACTGACAATAGCCATTTTTCGTAGCTTCATAGATAATTTGTTCATATCAATAATCCTTAGTTAGGTCGCTGAGTTAAATTTGCCATTGAAAACCAAGTTTAATGGCGTTAATGTGATCGCCCGACGCAGTTGAGCTATAGTCCAAACCTTTAGTAAGCAAATCACCGTAGATCCAGCTTAATGAAACCATTGCGTTATGCCCGTCAATGACGTAATTCACTCCGCCTTCGTAGGCGTTGCGGTTGGTACTCGTGCTAGGTAACACATTCACATAGCGTAGATAAGGCTGAAATTGACCGATGCCGATTTTTTGCGGGAATAAGTACATGCCGCTAAAGTCATAAGCATTGCCTTCGAACATGGAAAAACCACCGCCAGCATCCCGCGATGCTTGGCTGTAACCGTTGGAAATGCCGTAGTTTTTGTATTCGCCATTGACCGTAACCACGCCACTATTAGGCAAGACTTTTTCCATCAACACATCGACCGCAGTGCCACGGAAAGTACCGGGATCGCTGGCGGTACCCGCACCATCTTCTTGATATTGATTGGAAACGCCCAAGGTTAGAATATCGCCGCCTTTGCCGTAATAAGTGCCTGATGTGTAATACCCAGGATTTTTTTCTACTTCCCAAAAGTTGTAGGCAAAACGTTGGGCGTACATAATATTATCGTCAACATTAGCGCCACCTCTTAGTCCGCGAAAAAAACCAACGGCATATTGGAAGCGGCCACCAAATGCCGCGCCCCAGATTGTTGCACCGTCATCCCGGCCAAAAGAACCCGCTGAAGTACCATCGGATTTGATAGTCAGATTAAAATCGGCGGATTCAAACGGTGTGCCGGAACTAAAAATATTGTAAATGGCGCTATAAAATGGCCCGTTCATTTCCCGGCGTTCGGCAGGCACCAACATTCGGCCTATCCAGAGGTTGTACAAAGGATCGACTTCAATCTTGCCTATGGCATCGAGAACCCGCACTTCACCACCATTGCTACAAGTTTGGCAATCGGTGTTGAACTCTACTTTCAAATATTTATGAATTTGCCCGTTCAAATACAAACGGATATTATCCAGATTAAAATCGTTGCTCCACTGGCTATTGCCAGGAGTGCCTGCCGAATCTTCTGCTGATTGAAAACTGGTACGCAGTCCGGCACCGATACTGACCCATTTGGTATCATCAATCTTGAACGTAGCGCCTGCTTCTGTTGGCGGTGCATGTACCGCCGTCAACATTAGCAAAGCCATTGCTGGAAGCAGCGGTTTGTTTCTCATTCCAGCCATTATTTGTTTAGCATCACTCATAGCATATCCCCAAGAATTTACAGTATGATTGGTTAACGCATTTGGCTTAGCCAAACGCAGCCACATTCAGGCCTGAGATGGATTATTTTGCTTATGGGAAATTTGCACAATCCGTCATTTAACTCATCAGTCAAATGACGTATATCCAATTGGCTGGCTCTGACATACTGTTAGGGACTTAACTATAATCTTGCGAAATCTTATGAATAAGCCATTACACCGGACTGCTGGATACATCTGTTTAATTACCCTTTGTGGTGCGATAGGCTGTACTCCAGACTTGGTAAAAAAGCAGCAACCGTTTGATTTCAGCAATCTTGGGCGTATTGAATTGCAGGTTGCAGGTATCAGTCCGTCCATATTGCCTACAGAAATAGGGCAACAAGTCCGCGAGAATCTCGTAGATTGGGACTACCCTATCGGTGCGAAAGAAAGCCAACCGTATAGCCATATTCTAAAGGCGACGGTTGGATCAGCTGAACATACCAGTACACCGACTGGCTTTTCGTTTTCATCAGGAAACTCAGACCCGCGTGCAATGGATTTCCAAAAAGCCGATGTCCTGCCGATCACTTGCCAACTGACCTCCATTGCACATCCCGAACAAACCGGCGAACTCAAACTAGGGTTTTCCGCCGACCAAACCAGCAAATTTTTCTTAGCCTCGGACAAACTGGCCGACCATATCAGCACGGTATGTTTCAATTTATTGAGCGAAGTCAAATGGCCGCAGAAAGCAAAAAAAGAAACGGATGAAAAAACCATCAAGCCTCCAAGTTGGATGCCGGAAATCCGTATAGAAACAAAGGAAACGCCTGTTGCTCCAGTCAAGAAAGTAACGCCAGGTAACAATATTAATAGCAAAGAAGTTGACGTGGAAACCATCGTACCCAGCAGTAACGAACATCGAAAACAAATAATTATCTACAATCAAGGTTCACCATTGATTCTGGAAATGGGACATGAGCGACGGTAAATAAAAAGGAGATTGTATTTTCAGTGCAGAAGGCTGATTTTACGCCCCAATGTTGTGCAGTAAATTCTAAAATTGCACCAATTCAGGAAGCCCGAATTGGGAGTCGCACTATAAAGTAGTAAAGTTAATGGTATAGATAATGCTAAACTACTCCACAGTCAGGAAAAAGAATACGCACAGAATGATACCTGATAGGCATTGAGGTTATTTTAGCGACCTATCAACTAACCTCCTTGTAATTGTCTCAACCGTATCAAACAATATTCACAATATATTGATTTATAAGCACATCAGTTCTTGTATCCATACGCTGAAAATAAACAAGTATCAGCGCGACAAACGTGATCGCCCATAGAGAGGTGGGCAATGTAACGTCTTGGTTTTTTATTAGCACATTCGAATGCGTAAAAAATATAACAAGTCTTTTTGAAAACGATACCAGATTGTTGGTCAGTAAGATCGACGATTTGGATGACAAAGCCAGTAAAATGTATTTCACTAAATCTGGCATACATAATGCTTAGTTATTATGAAAGGTTTTTGAAGGTTGTTCTCCTCGTGTGTTGTACCTTTTCAAGGCGCTTTTCTTATTAAAGAATGGGCGCCTTTTTTTTGTACCATTGAAGAGAACATAAGGTCATTTGGCATGGAGGATATACATTATGGCTTCATTATGGGATCACTATGCGGTCACTGACGCATATGATGAAATGCGTTGCTCTGAAAACCGTGCCCGAGCGTCCAGTTACCGTTTAAGCAGTTACTTGGATAGTCTTGACCGCGACGCATTGGACGTGCGAAAAACTGCGGCTGATTTGGCGATCATGGAAATGGGTATCACTTTTACGGTATACAGCGATGAAGGCAATATCGATAGGGCATGGCCGTTCGATATTATTCCGCGTATTATCGAATACAAAGAGTGGTTACGTGTGGAAGAGGGCTTAAAGCAACGCCTTAAAGCCTTAAATTGTTTTATCAACGATACCTATAACGAACAATTGTTTATCAAGGAGGGTTTGATACCGGCAAGTATTATTAGCAGCTCAACCAATTTCCTCAAGGAATGTGTGGGAATGCAGCCCAGGTTCGGAACCTGGGCGAATATTTGTGGCAGTGATTTAGTCAGGGATAAGGATGGGTTCTTATATGTACTCGAAGATAATTTGCGCGTTCCATCGGGCGTGTCTTACATGATCGAAAACCGTAGTATAACCAAAAAGGTATTCCCAGAGTTGTTGCAAGACCTGGATGTATTGCCCGTCGACGATTATCCAGCCCATTTATTAGAAATGTTGGTGTCCATAGCACCTGCGCATAGTGATAACCCAAGGATTGCAGTGCTAACCCCAGGAATTTACAACTCAGCGTATTTCGAACATGCATTTTTAGCCCAACAAATTGGCGCAGAGCTGGTCGAAGGTGCCGACCTAGTGGTGCAAGAGGATGATTGTGTCTATATGCGTACCATCGACGGACTGGAAAAAGTCGATGTTATTTATCGCCGTATCGACGACCAGTTCCTCGACCCTGAGGTGTTCCGTAAAGATTCTATGTTAGGTGCGAAGGGTCTGTTAAGGGCTTGGCGGGCAGGCAATGTATCGTTTGCCAACGCACCGGGTTCCGGTGTTGCTGATGATAAAGTTGTTTATACTTACGTACCGGAAATGATCCGTTACTATCTTAATGAAGAGCCTATTTTGCCCAATGTCCCAACTTATTTATGCAATGACCCTGAACAGCTAGCCTATGTGTTGGCACATCTGGACGAACTGGTGGTAAAACCTGCCAATGAGTCAGGTGGTTATGGGATGCTGATAGGCCCTCACGCATCAAAGGAGGAAATCAGGGAATTTCATAAAATTATCAAAGATCAACCACGTAACTACATTGCACAACCCACATTGGCGTTGTCAACCTGTCCCACGCTATGTAATAATCAATTGGAGCCACGCCATATCGATTTACGCCCTTTTATCTTGCAAGGGGAAAATAGTTTCGTGACTAACGGTGGGCTAACTCGCGTTGCCTTGAAAAAAGGTTCCTTGGTCGTTAACTCATCACAAGGCGGCGGCAGTAAAGATACCTGGATCATTAATACAGGGACGTAAAAATGTTATCTCGATCAGCGGAACGCTTATATTGGTTGGCTCGATACCTGGAACGAACTGAAAACACGGCAAGGTTGCTGAGTGTTTACATGAATCTCATGTTCGATTTGCCGATAGATGTAGAAATGAGTTGGCGTAATCTGCTGACTATATTTGGGGCGGAGGAAAGGTTTTTTCAACTTTATGAGATTCCTAGCGAAGAAAACACGATGCGTTTTCTGTTGACCGACACCGCCAATCCAGGCTCGTTATTTTCATGTTTGAATGCTGCTCGAGAAAATATACGCACATCCCGGGAAATGATGCCGGATGAGGCTTGGCAGCAAGTCAATGAAATGTATTTGTTTGCTAAGGATAATGTGGACTCTTCTAGCAATCGCCGGGGGCGGGTGCTGATACTTAATGAAATTATGCGAGGTTGCCAACGCTTCACCGGCTTTTTGTCGGGCGCTATGAGCCACAACGACGCGCTCCGCTTTATTCGTTTAGGGCGGAGTATCGAGCGGGCCGACATGACCACACGCATTCTGGATATTGCTTCAGTGCTTTTAGCGGAAGACCGTAGCGATAAAATGCACCAATATGAAACTACCTTATGGATGAATGTATTGAAATCTTCGAGCGCCCTGCTTATGTTTCGAAAACGAAAACACCGGCGGCAGATCAATAGTGGAGATGTACTAGATTACCTGCTCAAGGATCCAAACTTTCCTCGCTCGGTTGGGCACTGTATCAGTGAGGCCGAAACCTACATTAAACGCCTTCCGAAGTCGGAAGGATTGACCGATAACCTGACAACGTTGGCGGTTTCTTTAATGGCTACCGATATTCATCATATTACCCCGGTACAATTGCACGAATTACTGGATGACATCCAAGTCAGGTTAGGCGTTACCCATAACCAGATCGCGTCAACTTGGTTTTTGGCCGCTCAATAGGCAGGGTAAGATTTTATTGTGAGATTTTTTTGAAAATAGCCATTGCGCTGTGTGTGGCAGGGTTTTGGGATTCGATCCGAATTGACAAAATTCATCAATCCCCCAATATCTCAGGAGATTCAAACAGGTATTGTTTTTCCAGCTTCTCAATATAACTGCCAACAATCTTTCTGACAGTGCCCCGTAACGCCAATTTCATCAGCAATACTCGTGAATGTCCTGTCCAGCGCACTATTCTGATCTTGCCCCGCTCTAGCGGACACTCGGCTAAGAGAGTAATCTCTAAACCCGAGGTGCATAATGAACACCAAAAAAGAACCAAAACCCCAAGTTGTCCGCAACAAATATACCGCACAATTTAAAGAGCAAGCTTTAGAACGGGCGGATCGGGATGGCATCCCCAAGGTGACGCAGGATTTAGGCCTCGCCGAAGCGAGGTAGTATTCTTGGTGCACAAAACGTCGGCAAAGTGGGAAGCCGTTTGAAGGACAAAAGCCTCAACAAGCCGAACTGGCCAGCCTCAAACGGGTTGTGCCTCGCCTGGAAGACGAGGTGGCTTTCCTAAAAAAGGGCAGGCTGGCGCAGGATTTTAGCGCAGACAAGCCTGACTAGAAGTGGGTGTCCGACATCATTTATATCTGGACGGACGAAGGCTGCCAGCAGGCGTGGTTGTCCATTCTGACAGGGGCAACCAGCAGCCTACCAGAAACTTTCCCATAAACACCGACTCATCTGTAGAAAGCTAAGAAAGGCGATTGCTACGACAATGCCGCAATGGAAAGCTGGAACCACAGCTTTAAGGTCGAAGCGGTGCATGGCGAACGCTTTAAAACCCGGACAGATGCCAAGTATCAAGTGTTCGAATACATTGAAGTGTATTACAATCGCAAAC
>PMDM01000475.1 GCA_003155565.1 Methylococcaceae bacterium
AGGGCTTCATCCGCGCCGAAGTTATTTCCTACCAAGACTTTATTAGCTATAAAGGCGAACAAGGCGCTAAAGATGCCGGTAAATGGCGGCTGGAAGGTAAAGACTACGTCGTTAAAGACGGCGATGTCGTGCATTTCAGATTCAACGTTTGACAAAATTAGGGGTGGTATCTATAATTCGCGGCTCTTTGTCAAGTCCCCTCATGCGGCGATATAGCTCAGTTGGTTAGAGCACGGGATTCATAACCCCGGGGTCGGTGGTTCAAATCCACCTATCGCCACCAAATATATCAATAAGTTAGCAATATTTTATTTTAGTTACCTTATCGTATGCAAGCGAATTTGCAACGATTCCATTAAGACGGTTAATGTGTTCTGAGAGATTCCTGTGCCAAATGGGCATATCTAAGAACCATCTTATAATCACTCCAACCGCCAAGTTCATGTAACAATTTAAAGGCGTATCGGCTTGCTCGGCACGGTCAGCCCAGTCCGGCATCCTGCCAAGCGACGACGGCTACGAACCGTGATACAAGAACCCATGTACCCGGCACAGATTATCATCAGGCCGCCGCTTGAAACTGCAGTTCTCCTGCGTTTGTGTGGGCTTCATGGCGTTTGAAGCGACCTATGCCTTGTGGGGTCAGTTATTGGCGATGGCCGAGAGGTAGCATTTAGCGCTGAGATCGGCCTTTGTCCTTATGCTATTAATCCTTGATGCTTGAAAAACCAATTTTGGATGCCCGAATTATCGCTATTTCTGGTAAAGAGTAGGGCGCGGTTTCGCACTAGCAAAGCGCCATGCCCAATAACTAACCACACTAAAATAAGCATACCCAAAATATAAAAAAGAACTTGAGGAGACCACCTAACAATCGACCCTCTGCGCTCCGTTTATGGCGGTTTGCTAGCGCGAAAACCGCCACAGGTTACGAGTTAATTTTACTCTGACCCCAACTACTTTGGCTAATTAGATTGTGAACTATCTTGAAATAGGCCTGTTTGTGTCAAGAACTCAGCAATCTTACCGGCCTCTCCCACAATTGTAACTATAGATTGAAGGACACTTTTTGCACCGCTTCCCTGAACGGTTCCCTGCGGGGTTATGCTCATCGCGAAGTTCGCTGTTGGCATAGGCATATTGAATTGTTGCTGAGGGGGATGCAATTGCTGGCCATAAACCAATCCGGTGAATGGGTTATACATATCAGCACGGCCTGTATAAACACTCACCCATAAAATAATTGGGATGGTAATGTATCCTATAAATGGGTTGCCGAGTTGATATGGAATAGACATAGCCGTATAGCCCATTGTATTCCTTATATTAAATGCAAACGCGTCGATCTCTTGTGAAGGTAAGTTCGGAATATCAAAGAGTTGTCCGCCCATATTCAGATGCCAGTCGCATTGGGTCATAACTTCACACATACGACCGCTCAACTGAAAAAACGTAATTATCTCAGGGTTTCCAGAAGGAAAATTGAACACAAATTGAGGCGGACTTATGCGATCCCACTGAACTGTTCCTCCATTCCAGCATTCAAATAAGGTAATCATAGATGCATCTCCTATCTATGTAATTCGTTGTTTAGAGTCAGCTTAAAGCTAACCGGGCGCGGCACGGGGAGCTGAAAAACAAAACCGTAGATAACCGCGCTCCGGTTGAGCGTTGTGTTAGGTATTTAATTTTACTCTGACCCCAATTATTCCTTCATTTCGGTCTCCTGTTAGTTAAGGCAAGTTCGCAAACTCACTTTAACTCCATTGCCCTCGGCAGTGGAAGGTCGGCTAGATGATTTTCTGACACGATTGATTATTTTATTATCAACTCAGACAGATTCCAGTAACGATCTTGATCATTTGGATTCCTGCTGCGCTGTTAACAACTAAACTACTGACTGTTAATGTAACTTCGATGTAGTACGCCTTTCGTATAAAATCAAAGCTCCCACCGCAGTCGGCTAGACCATCTTTAACTTGGTAACCTTTGGCAGCGGCAGCGGGGGGATTGTTGCTGTTGAATAGCAAGCGCTCGGTTTCGACCCCGGTTGTCAAATCAACTTCGATGAGTTTGGCGGCTACCTGTGCACTGCTGCCCTCAGCTAAGTAGCGTAACTTCAATTGGGGGCCAAATCCGTTACTACCGGGTTGAGTGCGCTTCGTAGGAGCAAATAAACCATCTACGGGTGTTACGTTATAACGAATCACCGCTGATTGTGATTGCTGTGGCAGAATTATTGCCGGTTTTTGTGCAGCGGGCACATTGGCTTTTGCTGGATTGGCAGCGGGTGAATTTACTATTACTAGTGGGCGTCCCATTTGTACGACGCTACGGTCGAAGAAAACTTTGCTTATATCGGCTTCGTCAACTGTTCCATCTGAGCCAATCGCAGTCCAGATTTTGTTGTTGTCCTCAGGTGTTTGTGCTTGTGCACTATTGAGTGCACAAAATACAAAACAAGAAGCGATAGTGATGATGCGAAAATTCAGAAAGTAGTTCTTCGATAATCTCATGTGTGTTCTCCCGATAAAGAAAGATGGATGGCAATAACGACCAACGGGGTCATAGCTCAGAGTCAGACTCGATTGATTTGACTCTATTGATTAATACGCTTCCACTCTAAGCTAATTTAAAACTTAAAACCGTGAACTATTTCACTATTAAAATGTGAAATAGTTCACGGCACACGCCTCGATATAGTGTAAGGAAGCCGAGGATAAGGAATGTATACGACTTGGTGAGAACATCTATTCATTTGCTCCGTATCCCTGTGCTTTATTGCGTATTAAAAACCCACATACCATCTATCGCTTTTTTTACCGTCTGACTCCTGACTTTATGCCGGTTTCCTGACAAAGATAGTCTTTCCACTTTTGAAAACCCGGTTTTATTCTGCCACGCGATATAAACCGTACCCACGGGTTTTTCCTCGCTGCCACCATCAGGCCCTGCTATGCCTGTCACTGCAATCGCCCAATCTGCCTCGCTGTTTGCCAGAGCGCCTGCTGCCATTTCCTTTGCGACTTCTGCACTGACTGCGCCATTCTGCGCCAATGTTTGCGGGTTTACGCCCAGCATCTGCACTTTTGCGTTGTTGCTGTAAGTGACAAAGCCCCTGTCAAACCAGGCGGAACTGCCCGGCACTTCGGTAAGGGCTTGGGCAATCCAGCCACCCGTGCATGATTCCGCTGTGGCGATTTTATGGCCTTTGGTTTTTAGGCTTTGCCCTAATCGTTCTGCCAGTGCAAATAACTCATTATCCATGCTGTGGACTCCCTGGAGTTCAGATAAAATAGGGCTATGAGTATAGAACAAAAAACCGCCAGTCCACACACGCCAATGATGCAGCAATATTTGCGTATCAAGGC
>PMDM01000384.1 GCA_003155565.1 Methylococcaceae bacterium
AGATGAAGCATGCAGGAAGCTTAATACGCGTCGTAACCCAACATCGGCGTTTCGGTCGTCCGGTTTACGTTGGGTTACGGCGCACAGACAATCCGGTGATAATCTTGAAGACATCCGCTATGTGCGCCTAACCCAATCTACGTTACCATGCCAGATCAAATCCATATTTTTACTGGCTAATGAAATACCAACGAACGCCACTGATAGCTTATCTATGCCTACTACCCATCTTGCTTTCCTTGGGAGTATGGCAACTCAACCGTGCGGAAGAAAAACGGGTATTAATCTGCTTAAAAGAGCAACAGCAATCAACAGAAACCTTGGTATTGTCGGCAACCTTACTGGACACAGCAGAAGCGTTATTATATAAACCTATCCAAGCGATAGGGCACTATGATACCAACCATCAGTATCTGCTGGACAATCAGGTTAGCAATGGCAGGGCAGGGTATTTTGTGCTGACCCCGTTCCTGTTAAAAAATGAAAACAAGGCGGTTTTGGTCAATCGAGGTTGGCTGCCTTTAGGTAAAAGCCGAGCCGACTTGCCTGATGTTAGTGTAGCTACTAAGGAAATCACCATTACTGGTCGAATTAACCGTTTTCCCAGTGTCGGGTTAAAATTGGCGGGTGCGGAGCTACCGACCGATAGCTGGCCTGCCTTAGTCCAGGTAGTTGATACACAAGTATTAACCAAACAGCTAGGTTATCCTTTATGGAGCTTCCAGATTGAGCTGGATAAAGAAGCCGCNNCTTTTTATTAAGTATGGCTTTAAAAAACAACATGATTAATCAAAAAAAAAAGAATCGTTTGTTTATCCTGCTGATATTTGGGATGGCTATTATCCCTTTAGCGATAGCTTGGATTTTGGGTGGAAAAGCACCTTTTATCGAAGGCAAGACCAATAAGGGGCAACTTATAACCCCAGTAGTGGCAACCGAACGTAGCGATTTAGTAGGATTGGATGCCTTTTCCTCCGATAATATCGCTGAACTTGCAGGGCATTGGGTGACGTTGAATGTAATCCCGCAAGACGATTGCAATAAAATTTGCCTTGAGTCTATCCATAAGACCAAACAACTGCGTTTGATGTTGAACAAAGACTTGACCCGCACCCGACGGGCAGTTATTTTTTTAACAGATGTGAAGCCGGCAGTTGCAAACCGCTGGCTGCAAGATGATAAAGTGCTGTTAAAAGTAAAGCCCAGTGCGGCATTACAGAAAAAAATTGCCGAAATCAGGAATGGCAGCATACCGGACGGCCTGTTGTTGTTAATGGATCCGATGGGTAATTTGATGATGCAGTACGAACCGGGTTTTGATCCCTACAAGGTAAAAAGTGATCTCATGCACTTATTGCGAATTTCACAAATTGGTTGATGGAAAAAAATGTATAGAAAAATAACTCTGTTTGGCGTGGTTTTGGCGCTGATCGTCATTGTGGCTGGATCTTTAGCCAGGGTAACGGGCGCTGAATCCCTGTTCGGTATCCAGCCGCAAGCACTTCATTTTAAGGCTGCATACGCATTAGCCGCAGTTGCCTTGGTGATATTGTTGATGGCATGGTGGCAAGCCCATTGCCGGGTCGCCGCGATGACGGCTTCTTTTGGTCTGGCGTTTTTGCTGGGTTTGCAGGTTGCTTTAGGAATAGGGCTTTTAAAAACTCCCGACCAAGCAATCCTGATAACAGGGCATTTGTTGTTGGGGATGACAGTTTTCTGGTCAATTTTCTGGCTTTATTTGCGGACTGACCGGGATATTTCACGTTCTGCTGAACGTACAGGGCCGATATGGTTTGCACGGTTCTCGATAGTGTTGCTGTTCTTGCAAATCGCCTTGGGTAGTTGGGTTAGTGTCAATCATGCAACTTTGGCTTGTACTGGTTTTCCCCAATGTAACAGGCAATGGTGGCCGGAGGCGGATTATCAGGGCATATTGAATGGCTTGATGGCAAAAGCGGGTGAAATCTCTTATGCAGTCCAGGTTGCAGTAAATTGGTTGCATCGGGTAGCCGCCCTGGTCTGTTTTATCTTATTAAACTGGCTAATGCTGGTTGCTATCGCAGTAAAACATTCCAAATTTGTACGAAAAGCCGGGTTATGGTTGAGTTTTCTGCTGTTTGTACAAGTGGCTCTAGGCGTTATCGGCTATAGATTTGCCATGCCGCTATGGGTGGTCGTTGCCCATACCAGCTTTGCTGCATTGCTAATGTTGCCCCTGATTGCCATTAGTTTTTATAGTCGGTACGGGGTTGCAGAGTTTCTATTGCCAACTGCGGAAAGCCGTCCTGAATTAGAAAACTTCGAGACCAAACCGGAGCCGAAAGCACTAGAACCAAAAGCTGTAACAATAGAGCTAGACGAACCTTATAGTGAACCCGCACCAGAATCAGTTTATCAGCGTCTTAAAACCCAGCTATCACGCACCCGAAACGGGCTAGGCAGCATCCTGGCAAATTTGCCAGGCCAAAAGAATATCAATGCCGATCTTTTGGAGGAGATAGAAGCCAGCTTACTCATGGCCGATGTGGGCATTGATGTCACTTCAAAAATAATCAATCGTCTTACCCAACGTCTTGAGCGCCAGCAACTAAGCGATAGCAATGCATTAACACTTGCCTTAAAACAGGAATTGCTCAGTATTCTTGAGCCTTGCAGCAAACCGCTACAAATTCCTAAACAGGATAGTCCTTTTGTCATATTAGTCGTCGGTGTGAACGGCGTGGGTAAGACGACTACGATAGGCAAACTCGCCAAACGCTTGAGCGCACAAGGCCACAGTGTGATGTTGGCGGCGGGTGATACCTTTAGGGCGGCGGCGGTGGAGCAGTTGCAAATCTGGGGGCAACGCAATAACATCCATGTCGTTGCGCAACATACCGGGGCTGATTCCGCGTCCGTGATTTATGACGGCATCCAATCAGCACAATCGAAAGGCGTAGATGTCTTGATCGCCGATACCGCCGGGCGGCTGCATACCAAATCCAACTTAATGGAAGAACTGAAGAAAGTAAAGCGCATCATGTCCAAGCTGGACGAAACTGCGCCCCATGAAGTTATCCTGGTATTGGATGCCGGCACAGGACAAAATGCCCTGTCGCAAGCAAAATTATTTAATGAAGCGATTGGTTTGACAGGGCTTGTGCTGACCAAACTGGATGGCACGGCAAAAGGCGGGGTTATTTTTGCGTTAGCCAAACAATCGGGTATCCCCATCCGCTACATAGGTGTCGGTGAAGGCATTGATGATCTACAGGATTTTAATGCGGAAACTTTTGTTGATGCCTTGTTCGTGAAAGACTGAAATCGACTATGTTAAAGTTTGATAACGTCAGCAAACGCTATGCCGAGACGGGTGATGTCCTTAAGAATGTCAGCTTTCATCTGCGTCAAGGTGAAATCGCTTTCCTTACCGGACATTCAGGCGCAGGTAAAAGCACCGTATTGAAATTGATTGCGTTAATGGAGCGGTCTACGCGTGGCGACATCGTGTTGGACGGGCAAAAATTGAGCTCCGTTAAAGAACGCCATGTGCCTTATATCCGCAGAAAAATGGGCTTTATCTTTCAAGATTATAAGTTGCTTCAAGACAGGACGGTGTTTGATAATGTCGCTTTGCCCTTAATTATTGCCGGTTACGGGCATCATGAAATTTCACGTAGGGTACGTGCGGCTTTGGATAAGGTCGGGTTATTGGGGAAAGAAAAAAAATTTCCGCTGGGTTTGTCGGGCGGAGAACAACAGCGCGTCGGCATTGCCAGGGCAGTGGTCAATAAGCCGCCCATGATTATTGCGGATGAACCCACCGGTAACCTGGACCCCGAATTGTCTACGGAAATCATGTTATTGTTTGAACAATTTCAAAAGGTTGGCGTTACCATCCTGATTGCCTCCCACGATATATCCTTGATACAACGAATGAACCATCGCGTCTTACGGCTGGATCACGGTCAATTGGTGGTGAGTTAAACCATGAAGCAGATTGATAAATACCCGCACAAAGCCAAGGTTGTGAAGCCGGACGTTCGCCAAACGCAAAAAGCGGGCGGTAACTTTAGCGACCGCTTTAAAGCCTATCGTGACCAACACGCGCAGGCGCTATTTTCAAGTTTAGGGCGCTTATTTTCCACCCCTTTTACCTCGACGATGACGATCGGTGTATTAGCCATCGCAATTTCGCTTGCCAGTGGTTTTTATCTGGTCGTCGTCAATTTGCAGCAATTGACCGCAGGATTGGAAGCCAGCAATCAAATTTCCTTGTTTTTGCGCGATGAAATCTCAGAAGCCCATGCCAATAAATATGCAGAGGCTATTCGAAAAAATCCGAATGTACGGGACGTAAAGTTAATCACCAAACAGCAGGCGATGGCCGAATTCAAAGGCTTTAGCGGCTTTGGCGATGCCATTGATGTGTTGGAAAAAAATCCATTGCCTATCGTCATACAAGTTTTGCCCAAGGACGCACTGGTAGACAAACAAGGCTTGACCAAGCTGTTTGAGGATTTTAAACAATCTACCGAAGTGGATTTTGCCCAGATGGATTTAGCCTGGGTTGTGCGTTTGCAATCCATTGTCTCCACAGCTCGTCTAGGTGCTATCTTACTCAGCCTATTGCTGGGATTGGCGGTGTTTTTTATCGCTGGGAATACCATTCGTCTGGAAATACATAACCGCCGTGAGGAAGTGATTATTGCCAAGCTGGTCGGTGCTACCAATAGTTTTATCCAAAGGCCGTTTTTATATACCGGGTTTTGGATAGGCTTTCTGTCTGGCGTTGCCGCGTGGTTTATCGTGACTTTTATGATGCTGATTTTAAGGCAGTCCGTTGAAAATATTTCCGGCTTATACGAAGGCGCATTTCATTTGCTGTTTTTTAGCTACGGGGAAACCCTTATCCTACTGATTACGTCTACCCTTTTGGCTGTCGTCGGCTCATGGCTAGTCTTGCATATCCAGGTCAAACAATTGCAGCCTGAATAACTATCGAGGATGGTCAGTTGCCGAGCCAAACCCGTCTATCGAGTATAACCAGTTAACCCCAAACCCGACACTCA
>PMDM01000026.1 GCA_003155565.1 Methylococcaceae bacterium
TTAATGGTGCTAAATCGCGTTTCAAACGTTTTCACCTTACTGGCAAAGGTGTATTTATTAACTATTAGTTTATGTAGCCATCTGGCCAATTGAGTTGTGTGGCTCATAAGCTGCTGGTAATTAAATTGTCTGTACGTTAACTTATCCAGGGATTCAGTAATTAACGGATGAAATTGGACATACCATTTTGAATTACGGTCTTCACTTATATCTTCACGCGTAACGCCAGCTAGAACAGGGAAGTAAGCACTTCGAGCAAATGATTTATTTTTCTTGTCCCCGCTAGTTATTTCAATAATACTTAAAGACAAGATATTAAGGCTTTGCACAATCTGAGTATAATTGCGTTCATGCCCACGCCGACTCAATTCTTCTCGCAATTGATAAAGCGTAAACATTACCCCGCTATGTTTGTTCTGTTCATGAAAACCCATGTTCTGTATGGATGCGATCTTACGAAGCGCCTCTTCGATAATCTCCTCATTCGACGAGGGATAATAAGAGACAGTAGATTCAATGCCATTATTAATTTCTCGAATGAGTGCCGGTTGGATGATCGCCGTAAGCTTCATTTGTTTGTAAAGAAAATCAATCTTTAACAAATCTAATCGCCCTTTATCATCACGCATTTTATTCATGGCTTTTTGTGAGATTGAATAGCGCGGCACACTATCCCAAAGCTCGATTGAATTAGAAACTTGATCTTGCTGTTCTTCAGTATTAACGAAAAATGTTTGAAACAAACAAAGTTGCTTATTAGAAAACGCGTCTTTATGGAGTTGCGGAACATCTCTTTTGAGGTTTTCTGGTAAATTTACAATCTTTTCGTTTTGGTCGCCCATTTGATTGTCCTTGTAATAGTTAGTATCAAAGGCATATACGGTTATAAAATAAAGCTACACGATTCCTTGGCTATACGAAACCTTATTATGTCGTGTAAGATTCCAGATAAATTGGAACTTGTTTGGTGGCTTTTATTTGGCCTGCTTAAATATAACATGTTATTTAGCAAACAAAAAAATAAATCCAAGCCTGAAATTTTAGCGGCTAAAATTTTCAGCCTATTAACATGCGGAATTACTAACTTAGTGTATAACCAAATTCTTTTTACAAACATATTACGCTTGCTGGAAGAGCAGGGCGTTACAAAACATGAATTAGCCATACGAGCGAATATATCAGATTCGTTCTTGAGTGATCTCACCAATGGTAAAGCCAACCCGTCGCTCAAAGTGATGGAAGCCATTGCTGAAGCTCTGGAAACATCCTTACCACTTCTCCTGGAGTTAACTGATTTAGACAAGGAAACATTAGACGAATTGGCAGGTGGGAAAGCACCGAGAAGTTTACCGGACGGATTCGTTCGTATCTCTGCAATCGTGACTGAGTATCAAGCTTTTAGGATTCGCCAGTGGGATCAGGCGAACAAAGAAACTCTTAAAAAATATTTAAACCACAAGAAAAAATCGAAGTAGTCCATCCCAATCCTAAGAAACACAGCCCAAGTGTTATCTCGTCTTGACCAGCAAGGTCATTGAGTGCATTGGCGCTCGGCGATTGAATAATGTTTCCTCATTGACGGGCAAATCAGTTGCGCGTTTTTCATTCCTACCACCAACCATCTTGATCCCTTGATTCGTTTCCTGAGTTAACGATGAATGATGCAAGGGTTCATCCCTAAACTCATCGCGGCCAGCGTTACAGCAAAAGGTTGCAACAGCCGGATAAAGTTTATCTGAAAAAGATGAGACCAAGCCTGTAGTTTTCATTAAGATTTGATGAAGATTGAAATAATTTTTTTATGGGATAAAAAAGATTGCCATCAGAAAAAATCAGGTAGCTAAATTTATATTGCTAATATAAAAAATTCGTTATATCCTTTATTTTAACAGAAATAACAAAGATAAAGATTGCTAATGGACAAGCTCGACGAAAACTTTTCAAGCCTAAAAGAACGCGCGATAAAAAAACTCGAACGGGATATGGGTTCATTGCTTATGACCGCCCTGCATGATCCTCGAACTGTCGAGATCATGGTTAATGCTGACGGCAAGATATGGTTAGAGCAACTAGGCGAAAAAATGGAATACATTGGCTCTATTAGAGTGGCGCAATCTGAAGCAATCATTAAGACAGTCGCCGGTTATCTTGGCAAAGTAATAACCAGAGACAAGCCGATTTTGGAGGGAGAATTTCCTATTGACGGTTCGCGCTTTGCCGGACAGTTACCCCCGGTTGTCCCTTTCCCAACCTTTGCTATCCGCAAGCGGGCGGTAGCCATCTTCACCCTTGAGCAATACGTAGACGAGGGGATCATGACGACAGCACAAAATGTCGCTATAAGAGCGGCTGTTGTTGCTCATCGAAACATATTGGTTGTCGGAGGCACCGGCTCTGGGAAAACCACATTAGTAAACGCCATCATTAATGAAATGGTGTTGCATGACTCTAGTGAACGGATTTTTATTATTGAGGATACAGGCGAGATTCAATGTGCTGCGGAGAATTTCGTCCAATACCATACAACACTGGAAGTTCCTATGACGACATTACTCAAAACAACTTTACGCATGAGGCCAGACCGTATATTGGTTGGCGAAGTGCGCGGAGCGGAAGCGTTAGATTTGCTTGATGCCTGGAATACAGGACATGAAGGAGGGGCTGCCACTCTCCATGCAAATAATGCCGCCGCTGGTCTCGCACGTTTGAAGTCGCTTATTTCTCGTAATGAATCGGCTCCATCCGAAATTGAACCGCTAATAGCGGAAGCAGTTCATGTTGTAGTTCATATCGCCCGTACCCCAGAAGGCCGCCGAATCGAGGAAATCCTAGAGGTTATAGGGTATCAGGATGGCCAATACATTACTAAAAACCTATGCAACTCAATAAGGAGTATTTCAAAATGAAAGAAAACCAACCCCGTCAAATCCTGGCAATAAATAATCAGACGATGACCTACATCGGCCAAGCACTAATTTTGGGACTATTTTTACTGATCCCAGCACATACATTTGCGTCTACGGGAACAGGCGGTTCTCTTCCTTATGAACCGTGGCTGACCAGCCTTACAAATTCTGTCACTGGGCCAGTAGCGTTTACGCTATCTGTTGTCGGCATTGTTGTTGCCGGGGGTATCCTCATTTTCGGGGGAGAGCTTAACGCTTTTTTTCGCACCATGATTTTCCTCGTCTTGGTTATGGCGCTGTTGGTTGGCGCACAAAATATCATGAGCACACTTTTCGGTCGCGGCGCTGTCATAGCAACCCTTGAAAGCGATGTCCTTCAAACGGCCCAGGCCGCCACTATTGTCATCGGACGGATTGTTTAATCATGGCTCTTCGTGCGATTCCCATTAGACGGGCCGGAAATAGAGACAACCTGTTCATGGGTGGAGATCGTGAACTGGTGATGTTCTCCGGCCTGATGGCATTTGCGCTGGTATTCAGCGCACAAGAACTTAGGGCATCTATTTTTGGGCTTCTATTGTGGCTCGTCGCATTATTTGCGTGCCGCCTCATGGCAAAGACAGACCCTAAGTTACGTTTCGTGTACCTGCGGCACCGGAAATACAAGTCGTATTACCCAGCTCGCAGTACACCTTTCCGATTGAATAAAGGGGAACCCTACAAATGAACGAAGCAATAGCTATTACCAACGCGACACTAGGTATAGTGTTGTTGCTTGTTCTGTTCTTGCGCGTCCGTGATGTCGGTGCGGAACTTAATTTAAAAAAGTATCGCTCCAAAGATGCCGGATTAGCTGATCTTCTAAATTACGCAGCTATGGTCGATGATGGTGTGATTGTGGGCAAAAACGGATCATTTATCGCCGCCTGGCTTTATAAAGGCGATGATAATGCAAGCAGTACCGATGAGCAGCGGAATATGAACTCATTCCGTATCAATCAAGCATTATCGGGCTTAGGCAACGGGTGGATGATACACATAGATGCGGTACGCAGACCTGCACCTCATTATACAGAAGAGGGTCTTTCACACTTTCCTGACCCTGTTTCAGCCGCTATTGATGAGGAGCGCCGCCGGCTTTTTGAGAGTCTTGGCACTATGTACGAAGGGTATTTCGTGCTCACTGTGACCTACTTCCCACCGTTGTTAGCCCAAAGTAAGTTCGTTGAATTGATGTTTGATGACGAAGTAAAAGGGCTAACTAAAAAAGCACGGACAAAGGGCTTAATTGACGCATTCAAACGAGAATGCGTCAACATTGAAAACGCCCTGTCTGCCGCTGTTAAGATGGAGCGNNCTCCTGCGCTGGCTACAATTCTGTGTTACCGGCATAAACCACCCGGTAATACTCCCTACCAATCCTATTTATCTGGATGCACTTATCGGCGGGCAAGAAATGTGGGGTGGAGTGGTACCTAAAATCGGACGTAAGTTTATTCAGGTCGTTGCTATCGAAGGTTTTCCATTGGAGTCAACCCCAGGCATTTTAACGGCATTAGGCGAGCAGTCGTGTGAATACCGCTGGTCGTCCCGGTTTATTTTCATGGATGCGCATGAAGCAATCGCACACTTGGATAAATATCGTAAGAAATGGCGGCAAAAAATTCGTGGCTTCTTCGATCAGGTGTTCAATACGAACTCGAGTGCTGTAGATCAGGATGCTGTGTCGATGGTGGCCGATGCAGAGGCGGCCATTGCAGAAGTAAACAGCGGGCTGGTTACACAAGGATATTACACGAGTGTAGTGATTCTGATGAACGAAAATCGCGAAAAACTGGAATCATCTGCACGACAGATTGAAAAAGCTATCAACCGCATTGGGTACACCGCACGGATTGAAACAATCAATACCATGGATGCCTTTTTTGGTAGCTTGCCGGGACACGGTGTTGAGAACGTGAGACGGCCTCTTATGAACACGATGAACTTGGCTGATTTACTTCCTACAAGCACGATCTGGACAGGCTTAAACCAGGCGCCTTGTCCTTTCTATCCACCCATGTCGCCGCCTCTTATGCACTGCGTCACGCATGGAGCCACGCCATTCCGGTTAAACCTTCATGTTCGCGATGTTGGGCATAGCCTTATCTTTGGCCCGATTGGTGCCGGTAAATCTACTCTTTTGGCGATGCTGGCAACACAGCTACGTCGTTATCAAGGCATGTCTATCTATGTCTTCGACAAGGGCATGTCAATGTATGCTCTGGCGAAGGCGACAGGCGGAAAGCATTTTACGGTAGCCTCTGACGATGGCCACCTCGCATTTTGTCCGTTGCAGTTCCTGGAAACTAAAGGTGATCGCGCATGGGCAATGGAATGGATTGATACCATCCTGGCTTTAAACAACGTCATAACAACACCGGCGCAACGCAATGAGATTGGCAACGCCGTTATGAGTATGTATGACAGCGGTGCCAAAACACTCTCCGAGTTCTCGCTGACAATCCAAGACGAAGCGATCCGCGAAGCCATAAAGCAGTATTTGGTGGATGGCAACATGGGGCATTTGCTCGATGCCGAAGAAGATGGTTTATCGCTATCAGACTTCACGGTATTCGAGATTGAAGAACTGATGAACCTTGGCGAGAAGTTCGCCTTACCAACACTGCTTTATCTGTTCCGCCGTATTGAACGCAGTCTGAAAGGCCAACCCGCCGCTATTATTCTGGACGAGGCATGGTTGATGCTCGGACACCCCGCTTTCCGTGAAAAGATCAGGGAATGGCTCAAAGTGTTACGTAAGGCCAACTGTATCGTTCTGATGGCAACGCAAAGCCTTTCTGACGCAGCCAACTCAGGTATTTTGGATGTGATGGTTGAATCAACCGCCACCAAAATTTTCCTGCCTAATATCTACGCACGGGACGAAGATACCGCCGCACTCTATCGGCGTATGGGTCTCAACGCGCGGCAAATTGAAATACTGGCAACAGCCATACCCAAGCGCCAATACTACTACATATCAGAAAACGGCCGACGACTCTTTGACCTGGCTATTGGCTCTTTGAGCCTGGCATTTGTCGGAGTTTCCGACAAAGATTCGGTGGCCGTCATCAAAAATCTGGAAGCCAAGTTTGGTGACGACTGGGTGCATGAATGGCTGGCTGGACGGGGATTAAAACTTAATGATTATAGGACGGCAGCATGAGCACCGGAGAAACGATCAAAAGTCTTTTCAATAAGACACAAAACACCAGCACGGTAACTGATACCACCATGAGCTTGGAGAAATCGCCAACCGGCGCCGAAAACCCATACCTGGCAGCTCGCCGCTCGTGGAACGATCATGTGGGTGCTGTTATGACGTCTCGTCAAACATGGCAAGTGATGGGCATACTGTGTCTGATGATAGCTTTAGCCAGTGTCGGCGGTATTATCCATATCGGCAGTCAATCAAAGTTCATACCCTACATAATAGAAGTTGATAAGCTCGGTCAGGCGTTAGCCGTATCGCCTGCCCAGCTTATCGCCACACCCGATCAGCGCGTCGTACATTCAGCAGTGGCCTCGTTCATCAACGATGCGCGTATTGTGACTCCCGATATTGCCTTGCAGAGAAAAGCGGTGTTTCGTGTGTACTCTATGCTATCGGCAAACGATCCTGCTACAGCCAAAGCAAACCAATGGTTCAATGGCACTGAGGAGAGCAGCCCGTTCACGCGTGCAACCAAGGAAACCGTGAGCATTGAGATTCATTCGGTCATCCCCCAAACACCCGACACTTGGCAAGTGGATTGGATTGAAATCGTCAACGACCGGCAAGGCATCCTGCAAGGAGAACCCCTCCGTATGCGCGCACTGGTAACGGTCTACACCATACCGTCAACACCACAAACAACAGAAGAGCAAGTGCGTATGAACCCGCTAGGAATATATGTGCGCGATTTCTCCTGGTCGAAACAACCTTAAAAGGAAACACTTATGAAAAAGTATCTTTTCGTCTTAGTCATGGCCGCAGCAACCACAACTATCATGGCAGGGGAAGTGGGCGAAAAAAACATGGATGATCTCTATTTTTCGAATAACAACCCCGTTTTAAGTGCCCAAGAGAAAACGGCTATTAACATTTCTAATAAATGGCGAGGCACATCACCACGCGGAATCAAGCCTGTAGCTGGCCAAGATGGGACGATTCGCTTCTTATTTGGTGCGCAGCAACCCAGTATTGTGTGCGCTGTACTTCAGGTCTGTGATGTAGAGCTGCAACCAGGTGAGCAGGTTAACTCGATTAATCTGGGTGATACCGGTCGATGGTCGGTGGAACCTGCCATAACGGGTAGCGGGCCATCGACTGTTAGTCAAATACAGCACCTCATGATTAAACCCCATGATGTAGGACTGGAAACATCGCTTGTTGTGACCACGAATAGACGCACCTATCACTTCCAGTTGCGTTCACATCGAACCCAGTATATGTCTCGTATAGGCTTTACCTACCCGGAAGATGCAAATGCCAAGTGGGAAGCCCTTAAAGCACACGAAGCAAAAGAAGAAAAAGACAGCACAATTCCCCAAACCGGCGAGTATTTGGGGGACTTAAACTTTAACTATGACGTGGATGGGGACGCGAGATGGAAGCCTGTTCGCGTCTACAACAATGGCATAAAAACAATCATCCAAATGCCTGGCACAATGGAGCAGACCGAAGCGCCCGTTTTACTTGTGATACGAAGTGAAGGGGGCGTGTTCACAGACGAGGAAAAAGACATTGTTAATTACAGTGTGCAGGGCGACAGATTCATTGTTGACACGGTATTCGACAAAGCCATCCTGATAGCAGGTGTTGGTAGTGGACAAGACCGAGTGACCATCACGAGGGGGAAATAGCCATGCGATTTATGATACTCGCCCTGCTCCTTGCCGGATGTACAACCAACAGCCCTTTACACTATGGTAATTACCTGAATCCATCAGCAGTGGCCTATAACAAGGAAATAGCAGAGGATTCGGTAAAAAAGCTGGTGGCACTCTATCCACCGGCAACAACCAGGATTGACATAAAACAAGCCACCGCTGATGACTTTGGCGGGAAGCTTGTTGAACTATTAAGAGTAAAAGGATATGCCATTCTTGAATATAATCCGGCAACGGAAGCGCAAAGCAAGAACTCGGCAAACTCGGCTATCGATTTAAAATACATTGTTGACCAAGTGCCATCGATGAGCATATACCGTGCAACATTGTTAATAAACGAGCAACCTCTAAGCCGCGTTTATACGGCCCATAATGGGATTTTGCAGCCGGCCGGCGCCTGGGCTAGAAAGGAGTGAGCGACATGAGTATAGATCAAGAAATGTCGCCAGAGGTATCCCCTAATGTTCTTTCTAGGGCAACAGGCGTTCGCCGGGTAAATAATCTACCGATGTACATCATCGGCGGGCTTTTAACCGTGTTCCTAATCGTGATGACCTTGGTAGCCGCCGAGCGCGTCAAGCAACAGAACCAGGTACCAAGCGCTAAAGAAGGGAAAGTCGGCAACACGAGTATGTTCGCTAATGAAATTGTCGGCAGCCATAAGGATGGCATTATTCAGCCTAACAAAGCTTCACCGTTTGTGCCGCCCCCTATGCTAGATACCCCACCAATACCTATCGCACGGGGAAACCTGGATTTCCCGCCAGCACCACCCCCATCGCCAAACAATCAACCCAACAATCAGCCCAATGACGATCGGGAGCGAATACGCTTAGCGAAGATGCAACAACTGGAGGAGGCCATTAAGGCCAAGACCAGCGTTCAGTTTAGTACGTCGGCCAACCCTGCATCCACGTCAGGATCACAGAAATACCCGCTTGGCTCGCGTGAGGAAACTCTGACCAGGATGAACGCCCTGCAACAAGAAGCTGACGCGCAAACAAAGGAAGATCCATCGGCTGCTTACCGGTCGCGATTGGAGCAACTTCAAACTGCTGGAATCGGAGGTGGCTATAGCCCCCCGAGACTTTTGCAAGAGGACGACACTCAACCAAGACACCGCGAAGGCTATGAGCAATT
>PMDM01000173.1 GCA_003155565.1 Methylococcaceae bacterium
TGGTGTCATCTTCGTTGACTTCTTCATCAAACGTAAAGCCATATTGAAACCCTGAACAGCCGCCGCCGCTGACATAGACCCGCAGTTTCAGGTTATCATTACCTTCCTCAGCAATCAATTCGCTCACCTTGGAGGCCGCGCTGTCAGTAAAAATAATTGGTTCAGCCATAATAATGTCGCCTAAAAAATATAATTAAATCCATTATGAGTATACCCAGTTCCATAGTCAAGAATTATGGGTACAAAGCTAGCATTTTCAAGCCCTGGTCTTCTGGAAAGCTAAACATCAGGTTCATGTTCTGCACCGCCTGCCCTGCCGCACCTTTGACTAAATTATCAATCACCGACAAGATCACAATCATTTGACCACCTTGAGGCTGGTGGATAGAAATCTGGCACTTATTGGACCCCTTCACATTGCGGGTGTCCGGGTGCGAACCCGAAGGCAACACATCGACAAACAATTCATCGGCATAACGCTGTTCATACAAAGCCTGTAGATTGTTCAAACTCGTTTCAGTATGACTTAACTGAGTATACAAAGTTGCATGAATGCCGCGAATCATCGGGATTAAATGCGGCACGAAGGTTAAGTTTACGGATTCCCCCGCAGCCATTTTCAATCCTTGCGTTATTTCTGGTAAATGGCGATGACCACTGGCAGCATAAGCCTTAAAGCTTTCCCCCGTTTCGCTCATCAGGTAAGCCAATTCAGCCTTGCGGCCTGCCCCACTCACACCGGATTTTACGTCGGCAATCAAATGCTTGGTATCAACCAAGCCCTTTTCAAGCAAAGGCAGAAAGCCAAGTTGGACTGACGTGGGGTAGCAACCAGGGCAAGCGAGCAAACGGGTTTTCTTTATTTCCTCACGATTTACTTCCGGCAAACCATAGACGGCTTCTGCAAGCAATTCGGGACACGCGTGTTCCATGCCGTACCACTTTTCCCACTCTTTGGTATCTTTCAAGCGGAAATCTGCCGAAAGATCAATAACCTTAACTTTGCGTTCTAACAACGCTTTCGCCATAAGCATCGCAGTACCATTGGGTGTGGCAAAAAACACAACATCGCAATCAGCCAACGCATCAATATCAGGTGTAGAAAAAACCACGTCGATGACTCCACGCAAGCTGGGGTAAAGCGCATCTACCCGCATTCCTGCATCTGCGCGTGAAGTGACCACAGCCACTTCAACATTGGGGTGCAACGCCAAAATCCGTAATAGCTCAACACCCGTATAACCAGTACCACCAACAATACCCGCACGAATCATACCTTTCCTTAACCTCATAAAAATAGTGCGTATATAATACCCATAACCCAGCTTTTCCCATACCGAAGTTATGCAGATACCCGACATCATGCACGCCATCGAAATTCAATCGGGGAAATTAGTGCCTGTTGAACGTCCAGTTCCTGTACCGAAAGCTGGGCAAGTCCTTATAAAAATCATGGCTGCTGGCGTGAACCGTCCCGATGTCATGCAGCGCAAAGGGCTGTACCCGCCCCCACCCGGCGCATCCGACATTCCCGGTTTGGAAATTGCGGGAACCGTCATTGCTTTAGGCGAACATTCCACGACCTTATCTATTGGCGATAAGGTTTGTGCATTAGTCACAGGAGGCGGTTATGCGGAATATTGTCTTGCTTCTGCGTCCTTATGCTTACCGATTCCAGATAACCTATCTATTATTGAAGCTGCAGGCATACCGGAAACCTTTTTTACCGTTTGGAGCAATGTGTTTGATCGCGGACACTTACAAAAAGGCGAAATATTATTAGTCCATGGTGGCAGCAGCGGCATAGGCACGACGGCGATACAGCTTGCCAAGGTGTTCGGTGCTAATATTATAGTAACCGCCGGATCATCAACTAAGTGTCAATTTTGTCGCGATCTAGGCGCAGATGCCGCCATCAACTATCATGAGCAGGATTTTGTCAGCGAAATTGCCAAAATTACCGATAACAAAGGTGTCAATGTGATCTTGGACATGATCGGTGGCGATTATTTCCCTCGCAACCTGCAATGCCTGGCTGTTGAGGGCCGTCTGGTACAAATCGCCGTACAACAAAGCCCGAAATCCGACATCAACCTCTGGACTGTGATGTTAAAACGGCTCACACTAACCGGATCAACTTTAAGGGCAAGGGACGATACATTCAAATCCGACATCGCCAGCAAATTGCTGAAAAATGTCTGGCCTTTGTTTGCTTCAGGACGCATCAAACACATTATCCATTCCACCTTTGCCCTCTGTGATGCCGCCAAAGCGCACGAACTCATGGAAAGCAGTCAGCATATCGGCAAAATTATCCTCACGGTAGCCACATGAACTACACCACCCTTATTTCATCAGAACACCTCAATCAACATCTGAACGACCATAATTGGGTCATTATCGACTGCCGATTTTCCTTGGCAGACACCGAAGCAGGTTTCAAAGCCTATCGGCACGGACACATTCCAAACGCCCGCTATGCCCATCTGGACAAGGACTTATCCTCCCGCATCACCGATTTCACAGGCCGTCACCCGCTGCCTAACTTTACCGCGCTGATCAATAAACTAAGTGCTTGGGGCATAACTAACAACAGCCAGGTTGTTGTGTATGACGATGCCAGCAGCGCATTTGCCGGACGGCTATGGTGGTTGTTACGTTGCCTAGGTCATGATAATGTCGCCGTACTGGATGGCGGTTACAAACATTGGCAAAAACTCGGCTTTCCCGTTACCACCACTCTACCCTCCATTAAGCCCAGCATTTTCAGGGCTTATCCTGGCGAAAACAAAGGGTTAACCGCGCTACAAATACAAAACGGCTTGGCTCAAAGGACGATTTGCCTGATCGATGCCAGAACGCCCGAACGTTTTCGCGGCGAACTAGAACCTATCGCCCCCGTTGCCGGACACATTCCCG
>PMDM01000357.1 GCA_003155565.1 Methylococcaceae bacterium
GAAAGCGGCGCCTATCGCGATTTCTACATGCATCGCGCCGGCCACTGGCTGGGCATGGATGTGCATGATGTCGGCGACTACAAGATAGACCAAAAATGGCGCTTGCTGGAACCAGGCATGGTACTTACCGTCGAACCCGGCCTGTATATCCCCGTGGACTGCAAAACCGTAGACGAAAAGTGGCGCGGCATCGGCATACGTATAGAGGATGATCTGCTGGTAACCGAACAAGGCCACGAAATCCTGACCAGTGCCGTACCTAGAACAATACCGGAAATAGAAGCCTTGATGCAGGGGTAGCCAATGCAAATAGAAGATGCTCCTTACGATGTAATAATAGTTGGCGGAGGATTGGCCGGAAACTGCCTAGCCTTGGCGCTGAACGGTAGCGGTTTGCAGGTTGCTATTATCGAAACCAACACCAGGGAGCAACTATTAAACTCAGTTATGGGTGACCGGGCGTTAGCATTGGCTGCTGGTACTATTAGCACACTGGAAACCCTGGGAATTTGGCAAGGTATCCAAGCGAAAGCGACAGCCATTACCGATATTCATGTCTCTGATCGCGGGCATTTCGGCAAAGTCCGTTTATCTGCGCGAAAACAAAACGTAGCTGCTTTGGGTTATGTAATAACCGCCAGGGACATTGAATCCCATGTAGCAGGATTGGTCGATAAAACTAAGATAACTCAGCTTTGCCCAGCACGATTGGTCGGGCTTATGTCTGATGAAAAGGCAGTTAATGCCAGTATAAAACACAAGGAAGAATCGCTGTGCTTATCAGCAAAATTGCTGGTTGGCGCTGACGGCGGCAATTCATCCGTGCGGAAATTGCTGGACATAGCGCAGCAGGTTACCGAATACGGNNGCTGACGCGCTAATGTCAGGAAGTGAAGATGACTTTCTCGAAACACTACAACAGTGCTTCGGCTATCGGCTGGGACAACTCACCTTAACCGCACCAAGACGGGCATTTCCGGTCTCACTGATCCGGGCTGACCGTATGCAATCAGGCCGGGCGGTTATTATCGGCAACGCCGTCCATCAGCTCCATCCCGTGGCAGGACAAGGATTTAACCTGGGTCTGCGTGATGTCGTGCAACTGGCAGATATGCTGCTCAAACAACATGGGCAAGGCGAAGATATAGGGTCTGCAACATTTCTGAACGATTATGTAAAAACACGGGAACAAGACCATCGCCAGACCATCACCTTCACCGATACCCTGGTGAAGCTGTTTTCCAATGACTCGCTGGCGCTGGCAGCGGCCAGGAATATTGGCCTTGCTGCACTAGATCATGTTCCTGCTGCGAAAACTATATTATCAAGACATGCAATGGGATTGGCACAGCGGCTGCCAAATTTTGGCAATCGTCCACAGCGTGACAATTAAAGCCGTGGCCAGATAACCCATCCACATTAACACATGCAGTAGTATTGAAATTAACGCCTGCATCCCGCATTGGAGTTATTAAATCCAAAATTGCACTACATTCGCTACCAATAAGCTAAAAAAATCTAATTTGTTTGAAATTTGTTCCAAATTGAGTTTACCAAATTCGCCTGTATCTGTTATATTCCGATACGGCGATAGGGTTTGCTAGCGGTACGAACTGCGTTTAAGTTTAAGGGATAGCAAAATAAAAAATTAATCTACAAGATGGGGAATCGTTATGACAGAAGGGTTGTTTGTATTAACTACACTATTTGTTGCTTATGTTATCTATGTCATCATAAATGAAAAGAAGGCAGGAGGTGCTGCTTCTAAATCCGCAGCGGCCGCTACACAGCCTAAGCAGCAAGCAATAGTTGAAGAAAAACCAAAAGCTGCGGTAGTGCAGGCTAAACCTGCTGTCGCCAAGACTGCAGCCGCTAGACCGGCAACAATAAAGAAACCTGCCGAGGCTGCTCCTGCACCCGCAACTGTTGCAGTATCACAATCTATCAAAGGCACTGGCTTGAAAGATCCAAAAACAGGCGAAGTGGCGACCACTTACAGCAACTACCGTTTTACCAAACGTTGGATAAAAGAAGCCTTGGTTGCGGAAAAACTGGTGGATAAAGTCTATAAGAATGACGAGTTGAATGCTGATGTCGAAGCCAAAATAAAAGCTGGCGTCGCTAAGCTTGAAGGCATGAAAAAGTATCAGGCTTAAGGCGGGGATGCTGTAAAATAAACAGGAAAATTGGAAAAAGGCTTTAGATCATCTGTCCAGTACACTTGCTTCTTTAGCCTTTAACCTTGTGCCTCTACTATTCCTCCATATTCAGCTTTTTCAAGCGATAGCGAAACGACCTAAACGTAAGCCCCAGCTGTTTCGCTGCGGCCGTTTTATTCCATTTGCTTTCCTCCAACGCTGTTGTAATGGCTTTGCGTTCAATGCCATCCAGATAATCCTCCAGGCTTTCCATGGCAGGATCATAGTCGGGGTACTCTGTATCGCTACCACTACTGGCAACTAAAGGTAAATTTAGGTCGTCCACGTCTATAGTGTTGCCATCATATAAAGCTAAAGCCCGTTCCAATATATTTTCCAGCTCTCGTACATTCCCAGGAAAGCGGTATCGTTGCAGAGCAGCTACAGCGGATGTTGAAATTAAAGGTTTCTTGTCGCCCACCGTTAACCTAGTCAATACATGATCTGTCAGTATGGGTATATCGGTTGCCCTTTCCCTTAAAGGCGGCAAAACTAGGTCGATAACATTGATCCGATAATACAAGTCCTGCCTGAATACACCCGCCTTTACCATATCGGCAAGGTTACGGTGGGTGGCGCTAAGCAACCGCACATCAACCGGGATTTCCAGTTGTTCACCCACCGGGCGGACTTTCTTTTCCTGAATGGCGCGAAGCAGTTTAACCTGCAAGGCTTGCGGCAAATCCGCCACTTCATCGAGAAACAAGGTACCGCCGTCGGCAGCCTGGAACAAACCTTTTTTATCGCTGACTGCGCCCGTAAAACTGCCTTTCTTATGTCCGAAAAACTCACTTTCCATCAATTCGTGGGGAATTGCCCCACAGTTAATCGCAACAAACGCTTTGTCGCTGCGTGAACTTTGCTGATGGATTAACCGCGCCACCAATTCTTTTCCTGAACCCGATTCCCCGCTGATATAAACGGGAGCTTGGCTACGCGCCAGCTTATCAATTCTTGAACGAATATCACGCATGATAGAGGAATCACCCAACAAGGTATCCCGGGTTCGCCGCTCTTTAGGAGCATCGGGGGCAGAAAGTTTTAATGCGCTGCTGATGAGCTGCCTCAAGCCAGCTAAATTAATGGGTTTTGAGACAAAATCGAAAGCACCCTTTTTCATCGCTAGTATGGCCGTATCCATACTGCCATGTGCAGTGATAACGGCTACCGGTATGGGCCTAGTCAGCTTCTGAATGTAGTCGACCAAATCCAATCCGTTTCCATCAGGTAGCCTCATATCAGTCAGGCACAAATCAAACGACTTTTGTTGAAACAATGCTTTGGCATCCTCAATGTTTTCAGCAGAGTGGGTTTGAATATCCATTCTGCTCAGAGTCAACTCCAGCAACTCCCGGATGTCCGGTTCGTCATCGACAATCAAAGCTAGCGGTTTTTTCATATCTCTATTGAAGTCAGGTTAGCATCCTGTAAACATAGCCTAAAACAGCTACGATTTTCGTCCGTTAAATAATAGCTCAATTTTGCCTGATTTAATTCCGCTAATTCTTTGGAAATATAAAGACCCAACCCTGTGCCGCTGGGCGAAGTCGTGAAAAATGGCTCGAAGAGCTGCTTGAGATGTTCGGGTGCAATCCCAGAACCATTGTCTATGACCTCCAAGCAAGGGCCATGCCGGTCGTGTTGCATTCGAATCAGTATTTGTCCCCGTTCGGGTTGTCCATAGCGCAAGGCATTCTGGCATAAATTATCCATAATTTGCTTTAAATGCCCGGGGTCGATAAATCCCCACATGGGTTTATCGCTCAAAGAGAGCTTAAATGTATGGGTCGCAGCCGTATGTTCAATATAAAAATTATCAAGGTAATCATTCAGCCAGTGCGCCAAATCTATTTTTTCACGAACGGAATCTGTCCTTTTAGATAACTTCAAAATATCTTCGATAATCTGGTTGACCCTGCCGGAATTGCTTGTGATGATCTTGCTCAAGCGCAGATCCTGGCTTGTTAGCTGGGTGCATTCCGACAACAATTGTCCGGCATGNNTGGCTGATAGCGCCTAAAGGGTTGCGTATTTCATGGGCAATACTGGCGGTCAACCTGCCCAGTGAGGCCAGTTTGCTTTGCTGCAAACGTTGATTATATAAAGCTATATCCTCCAGAATAACCATGAAATAAACCTGCTGGTGCGTAGGCAAAGTCATAAAACGGCACTGGATTTCTGTTTCTCCTAATAATTGCAACATAGCTACACTGTGTTCCGGCGCGGTTAACCAATTTTGAAACTGTTGGGATAAATCCCCGGAAATCTCGATAAGTTTCGCTGGCATATAGGCTAAATTAGCCAACCGCAATGCCGCCTGGTTAGCCATTTGAATAATCTGATGTTCATCGGTAATAATAATGCCCGATTGCAAATGCTGGATAATGTATTGGTTGAGTTCTTCCAGCTCAATGATGGTATGTTGTTGCCGATCAGCGAGCTGTAACATCTGTTCTGAGCGTCTAGCCAAAACCAGGGATAATAAGGCAATAGCAAAATAAGTAGCGCCCAGCATACCTGCGTAAGTGTAACTGGTTTTTGCAAACAGAAGATTCTGGGCTGCATACATCTCTTCCGATAATATCGCCAAACTGGCAATAGCGGCAAAAACCAAGGCACAACGCCCACCAATCAATAATCCACCTGCCGCCACCGAAACAGCGAGCAGGATGCCCACACCACCCTTAACACCGCCAGAAGCAAACATCAGCAAGGTGAGCATAATAATGTCGGTAAAAATCAGTAGCTGCGCCAACAGGCTGTACCCCAAAAGCCGCCAAAAGATGCAAATACCAAGAATAACGGTCAATATCAAATAGGCCAGACTGGTGTATTTATACAAATGGCCGTCAAACGACCCAGCTGATAAAGGCTCAAAACGGAAATAAAACAGCAGGGCAATCGAACAAGCGAGGACAAAGCGATAAATATAAAAAATTTTAAGTAGTTGCCACGCTTGGTTGGCAGGCATCCCATAACCTTTAGAAAAAGGACAAGGATAAATAGTCTTTGAGGTATGAGTAGGCATCGCAGTATTTAGAATTACGTTTTCCGGGGACTTAGCCGGAATTGTCGGTTATCATAACTATAGTCGAAACTTGTGCAATCACACAGGGTACAAATCGTACCGCTTTAATCAGAAAACAGGAATAATCAATGAACATCCATGAATATCAGGCCAAACAGCTTTTTCTGGAATACGGGATACCGGTTCCAGATGGCAAGCAAACAGCTACCTCCGAGAATGCTGTGGACATCACTAAAATGCTAGGCGGTGAAAGTTGGGTCGTCAAAGCACAAGTTCATGCCGGCGGCAGGGGCAAAGTCGGCGGTGTCAAGCTGACCAAAAACAGCGCTGAGATTGCTGACATCTGCAAATCAATGCTAGGTGGCCGATTAGTCACCCAGCAGACCGATGCGGCAGGTTTGCCAGTCAATGAAGTCCTGATAGAAAGAACCTACCCCATCAAGCGTGAGCTATACCTTAGCCTACTGGTGGATAGAGGCAGTGAAAGGATGATTTTTATCGCTTCGGCAGCGGGTGGGATGGATATTGAAACGGTTGCCCACCAATCCCCTGAGCAAATACAGTCGGTAACAATTAACCCGGTAGTCGGCTTGCAATCCTACCAATGCAGGACTATTGCATACTCCCTGGGACTGAAAGGCCAACAACATCATGCCTTGGAACTTATCATGCGCGGCATGGTTGACTTGTTTTTAGCAAAAGATGCCAGCCAGATTGAAATTAACCCGCTGATCGTGACCGATAAAGGCGAATTAATGGCGCTGGATGCCAAAATCAACTTCGATGATAATGCCTTGGCGCTTCATCCCGACATAATTGCGCTAAAAGATCCTGAACAAGAAGACGCGCGTGAGAATATCGCCCAACAATTTGGGCTTAACTACATCACCCTGGAAGGTAATATTGGCTGCATGGTGAACGGTGCAGGGTTGGCGATGGCGACGATGGATCTGGTCAAGCTCAAAGGCGGCAAACCCGCCAACTTCCTTGATGTGGGTGGTGGCACTAATGTGGAAAAAGTCTGCGAAGCCTTCAAGCTTATCCTGTCCGATCATAACGTAAAAGCCGTATTGGTGAATATTTTCGGCGGCATCGTCAAATGCGACGTGATCGCCCAAGGCATTTTGGCGGCAATACAAGAAGTCCATGTCACAATACCTGTCGTGGTTAGGCTGGAAGGAACCAATGTTGAGGAAGGCAGGGCTTTATTAAGCAACACCGGACTTAATCTTTATGCAGCGGACGATTTAGCCCATGCTGCTGAACAAGTTGTCGCCTTAGCGGGGTTAGCATGAGCATATTGATAAACAAAGATACCAAGGTCATCTGCCAGGGTTTTACCG
>PMDM01000333.1 GCA_003155565.1 Methylococcaceae bacterium
GTTCGCGTCCAGGGATAAAGACGGCTAAGGCATCCGGTTCAGAAAATCCTGTCAGGTAATAAAAATCGCTATCTTGGCGGAAAGGGTACTGTACATCCCGGTTACGGAATTTCGTGGGCGAACTGCCTAGCAATGCGATGTTTCCTTTACCGATGCGCTGCATCAATTGCTTGCGGCGTTTTTTGAATTCACTTTGTTTCATGCTAGCCCTGTCGCTTAATGTACGGTACGGTTATCGGCCGAGTTTAATTCTGTACGCAGAAAAATGACAGCAGCCCTGAGATATTCAGTAAGTTCCATAAAATCGTTCTCAGCCTCTTCGTCTTCAGACTCTGTGTCGAGTTTGGTGAATTCGGCAATATCTTTCACGACTTCGCGTATCTCTTCCGACCAGTTTTCTGCTGAACCTGATGTTGAAGACGTAGAGCCTATACCAAATAAAAATCCCTGGCACCATTTCCTTAAAGCTTCTACCTGTTCACCAAGTGGAAAGTCGTCATCAGGAAGCAGCAGTTCAAAAGCAAACTCATCACTAGCCAGTAAGTTTCTGGTGTCCTCAAACAGATTTTCCAGAATGGATCGACCTTCATCACTAATCTCATCGGTGTCTTTCAGCAATTCCTGCAACCAAAACCTAAGTTCCGTCCGGTCATTGACACACAGCATACCCGCTGCCATGCCATGAGCTTCCGCTGCGGAAAGCTCCGCATCATTGTTTGCAACTATTGTGTTGATGTCTTGATAGTGCACGTCGTCCAAATATTAAACTATACTAAAATGTAATGGGCTTATGCTACCATTTATCGCAGATTTGTTTATGATTAAGCTGATGCAGAATTATTGCGCTTAGTTACAACCTCTTGCCATAGCTTCAACTAGCGGCAACCCATAGTCCATTAACCATTGACTACATACCTTATATCAGTGATGCCATGACCGAAAAAGAACCTTACCAATCCTTAGAGTTAAGGGATCTTGAAACAAAACTGGATCAACTCATAGCCCTGTACGATTCAGTCAAAAACGAAAATGAGTCTTTGAAAAGTAAGCAAGATGCTTTAGTCCGGGAAAAGGATCATCTTCTTGAAAAAACCACGCAGGCCAGAAATCGGGTTGAAGCCATGATTTCACGGCTAAAAACAATGGGGCAAGGCTCATGAGTATTAAACCCCAAACTGTCCTGCTTACTATCATGGGTAAGGAATATAAAATTGCCTGTGAGCCTGATGAGCAGGAAAACCTTATCCGCTCCGCAAGTGAGCTTGATGCCCAAATGTGCAAAATGCGCGATTCCGGTAAAGTTGGCAATGCTGAGCGGATTGCCGTGATGGCTGCTCTAAATTTGAGCCATGAGTTACAAACCTTGAAAAAGCAAACCCCGGTATTAAGCCAGGGTTGGAAAGAATGCCTGACCAGCATGATGAACAAAATCGAAAACGTTTTAGAAAAGTGCTAAACGGGTTAAACTATAGCCCTGCATCTCCTGTAGTGTTCGACAGTGTGCTGGGTGTTTCCTGAACCTGTTTTTACCCAGGGGGCAAATACCGCTAATGGTGTGCATGCCCGTTTAGACGAGAAGCCTGATTTAGCGAGCCTGCCCCCACTTGAACTTTCGGTTCAAGGACGAAAGTACATAACGGCACAGGTGGGAGGTGCACCCTACACAGCAGCAAAGCGATATCAATCCTGGTCATATTTAAGATGGTACTTTTGTACCCTGTAACGCATGGTTTCCCGTGTTGCGCGGAGTAGTCGGGCGGCTCCAGTGACATTGTTGTTTGCCCGATTCAGGGCTTCCTGGATTATTACTTTTTCCATATCCTGTAATGACAGGCTTCCGTCTAATGGAATAAACATGCCGTTATTCTCTGCGGTTGGTATTTCACTATTATTCGGTAATTGCAGCCATTGTGCCGGAAAAATCTCATTGCCAGAAAGCAGCACACAACGCTCGATAATGTTATGCAATTCGCGGATATTGCCAGGCCAATCGTAAGTTTCCAGCTGTTCCCATACGCTTTCTGGTATTGTTTTGATATGTTTGCCCGATTTGATATTACAGTCGGCAACAAATTGCGGCACTAAATCACGTAAGTCTTCAAGACGCTCCCGTAGTGGCGGAATATGGATGTTTAAAACGCTTAAACGGTGATAGAGGTCTTGACGAAATTCACCGCTTTTGACTTTTTGCAGCAAATCCCGGTTAGTGGCGGCAATAATTTGCACATCAACTTCAACTGTGCTTTCACTACCCAAACGCCTGAAACGCAATTCTTCCACTGCTTTGAGTAACTTGCCTTGTAAGTCCAGATCCAGTTCGCCGATTTCATCCAGAAAAATCGTCCCGGTATCCGCTTGCTCCAATAAGCCGCGATGGCGCTTTTTAGCGCCCGTAAAGGCTCCTGCCTCATAACCGAACAATTCGGATTCCAGCAAATCTTTTGGGATGGCGGCACAGTTGAGTTCCACCAAGGGCTTACTGGCACGGCTTCCTGAGTAATGTAAGATACGCGTCACCAAACCTTTACCAGTGCCTGTTTCGCCGCTGATGACCAGACTTGAGAAAGGCACATTAGCCAGTTGCTTCAGCATGTCCCGCAAGCTTTGAGTTTTTTGGCTGCGTCCGACGAGTGCTTCTATCGTGTAACGGTTGAAATGTTGACTTGTTTCTTGTTGCAAGCGCCGTTGCGCCCGTGCGCTGCGGGCTGCGCCTTCCACCAGCATGTGCAGCCTGTCCAGTTCGCACGGTTTTTCGATGAAATCATAAGCGCCGAGCCGCAAGGCACGCACTGAATCGGTGACACTGCCGTAGCCGGTCAAAAATATCCATTCACAGTGCGGCAAGCTGTTCCTTGTCTGCTCTAAAAAATCCAGGGCATTGCCATCTGGCAAGCTCATATCAGATAAAATTACAAGGGGTTCAGTGTCGTGTTCGCTGAGTAATTGCCGGGCGCTTTTTATGTCGGTCGCCAGACTGACATCCCAGTGCTGTTTTCTGAAGAAACGCGCCAATTCATTGCCCAGCAAGGCTTCGTCTTCGATAATCAATAAAGTATCTTTCACAAGCCCACCGGTAAAATAAGTGTCGCACAAGCGTGCCCTTGGCTATCATTATTCAGCCTTAATTGTCCACCTAACGAACGGGCAAAGCGCAGCACCATGGATAAACCCAGTCCCGTCCCATGTTCGCGGTAACTTGCGAATGGCCGGACACCTTGTTCCAGCAGGATTTCAGGGAAGCCCTGTCCGCTGTCGTAAACCTCAACCTTCAGGTTATCAACCTGTTTGTTGATATACAGGTTGATAGTCCCGCCCTGTTTGCCAAGCTCTTGCACAGAATTCAACAACAGATTTAGCAACGCCTGACGGAATTCTGTTTCCGGTAGCATGGATTGTAGATTGGGCGGAATCGAGTAAATCAATTTTATGTTTTCGTTCACTTGGTATTTCAATAAGGT
Organism: Methylococcaceae bacterium; assembly: GCA_003155565.1. Classification (GTDB taxonomy): domain Bacteria; phylum Pseudomonadota; class Gammaproteobacteria; order Methylococcales; family Methylomonadaceae; genus Methyloglobulus. The sequence goes on from PMDM01000333.1 coordinate 3,459, forward strand.
TAAAAGCTCGTTCACGAGTTTGGAAATATCAATGACCTTAGCGGTTTCCGGCTGCTGTTTGGAATAAGCCAGTAAATCGTTAAGCCGGTGCGTCAAACGTTTGATTTCCGCACTCACTAATGGCAAGCGCTGGGCAATTTCCGGGTCTTTACATTCGCTGCACATGTTTTCCAACGCGGCCTGGATACCCGCAAGCGGATTACGCAGCTCATGTGCTGCGCTAGCCGCCAGTTCACCCACGGCTGCCAGACGCTCAGAACGTGCCAGCGTATGGCTTTGTTCAAGTAAGGTGTGGGTAGCACTACGTATTTCCCGTTCCAACGTTTGCGTGTAGGAAGTGTGCTCTTCTTCCAATTCCGCCAAGCGCCGGATAAGCCTGTTATAACTGCTAAACAACGGTTGCATCAAGGGATCTTTGCGGTTTTCAGCGATGGGCTGCATTTCGCCATCCGTCAGGCGCTTTAATAATTGTTCAAGTGCAATAAGAGGCGATAGGATTTGCCGCCGGAAAAACACGATGCCCAGTAAAAAAGCGGGCAGTAGCACTACAACAGGGATGAATATGGCAAAATTTAGTTCCAGCCTACTGTCTTGATAAACCTGGGTCAGTAGTTTTTCCTCGTTGCTGCGCTGTAAGTTAAGTATCTTTTGCGAAACCAACAAAACTTGCGCTATATCCTGATGTTTGCCTTGTTCGATATTCAGGAGAAACGGCTTGATTTCATCCAATAATGCCCCTGTGTCATTTTCACCGCTTTGACGGTTAGCAAAAAAATGGGTAATTTTTTTATGCAGTTCTGTTTGCTCAGGGCTTGGCTTGATTTTCTCCCCAGAATTACTTGTTGGGGCGTTGAGTAGGTCGAAAACCAATTGTTCAAGCTCATGGCCTTGAATAATATCTTGCTTGATGTTGTCGATCCTGCTCAGGTTTCGCCAAGTAATGCTGCCTAACGCGAGCAACTCCACCATGACTAACATGCCTAAAACCAGGCTGATAACGACAATCGGGCGGTAAAGTATCTTATGCATAATGACGGCGACCAAGCAGCTTGTTGTTTAATTATTTAGTATAGGAAGTTGGGTTAGGCGCACATATCGAATGTCTTAATGTTCCACTGGATTGTCCTGCGCCGTAACCCGACAGTGACTGCTCCTTCTTCCTGCAATTTAGGCGTTTCGGCAACCGCTGAAGTACAGGATGTACTGAATGGAGCAAACGTAGGAGCATTTTTCCACCTACCTCCTGTATAATCCACATGGATGTGGTGAATGCAGATATTGCAGGAGCAAATATCTGTCCATGCAGTCGTAACCCAACCTGCTTCACTTCTTGCCATATATTTTAAGCACTAACTCATAAAACCATAGCGGTCTGAACACCACCACCCAGAGTAACACTAAGGGAGTGATAGGAATTGGCCCGATTTCAAGAATTGTAATCACAGCAAGGATAAGAAAACAAAATATACGCATAATCTCGCCCCCTTGTTGGTGTCGCTCTTAAACTCAGTAGCGTTGGGTTAGGCGCACATATCGAATGTCTTAATGTGCCGCTAGATTGTCAGTGCGCCAACCCAACCTGTTTGACTAAAAATTGATAAACAACGAACCCATAATCAAATGGCGCATGGTGTTGTTGGTATGCGTTGCATCGTCGAGATATTGATTGAGATAACCACCCTCAAACCGGACGTTTTTATTGAACGTCCAACCCAAGCCAGCGAATGCACGATTCTGGTCGAAGCCCGATTTACCGCCGAATTGAGTGGAATTGACACGTATGAAAAACTCATCCCAAGCGATAACACTGAGGCGTGGTTCAAATTCAAAAGGGTGCATAAACTTTATCATCTGACGTGGACGGAAACGGACATCGCTGCCCTGGAGAAAATTACTTTCGAACATGGTTCTAAAGGTGAGTGTGCCGTAGTCGGTAGGTAAAACGTAGCGGAATGCTGGCCACACATCTTGCTGGTTGACATAACTCTTACCAAGATTTTGTGTTGGCAACCAGGTATAACCCGCCCAAATCGTGGCGCGGTCGCTGAGTGAATAACCCACAGCGGCACGCACCATACCTTGATAGAAGTGATCCCAGTTGTCGTTGATGCGGGCTTGCCCTTCCACCCATATCCGGCCTTTTTCCAGTTTTGGGTCAATGAACTTCAAGCTACCTTCACCGACGACTTGCGCCCAGCTACCGGCATCCTGTAACAAATCGTCTTCGGCTAAGGCGGATGTTACCATGCTGGCAGAACCCATAACTGCCATCATCATTATCAATGCTTTCATTTTTTTCTTAATCATATCATTTATCTCTTTCATGTTTTACAAATGGCTGTTTTGAAATGAAGTATTGGAAGCAGTTACCCTCAATACTTCGTCTTAAAAAACGCGAGTCTCGGTTTTCTTAAATGATTGTTTAGTTTTATTGGCGATAACCTGCCCATATTCGGTGCATAGTTCAGTAGGTCGTCCCATGCACAATCTTTGGAAAACGCGGGCACCGGAAATTCCATTAATGATGAAAGCAATAGTGATGGGTAAGGCAAACCAAGGGTCATGGCTACTGGCGTGGGAAAGCAGGAGGTCTTCACCTAAAAATGCCGGAGAAATCGGAAAACCAACCAAGCAAAGGAAACTTAAAAACAATAACAACGACAGTTTGGGTTGCGTTTCTGCCATTGCCTGATAGGTGAATAGCGATTCGGTAGGATCTTGATTTTTAAGTAGCTTAAACAAAACGACAACTCCCAACAACCAGGCCGGGATGATACCACTTAAAAATATGGCAACATCCAGTTTGGCTAATGGATTTAAAAACATTACAGCGATTCCTGCCAGAATAGAGCTTAAAGTGATCGCATTCCAAACGCCGACCGGATTGTTTTTTTGCCCGAACGCGCTGAGCGAAGCGAATACCATGCCGATTGATATAGGTATAGACAAATACTTTCTGTCAACACCAATGCCTTCAAAGGCAAGCAGAATTATCATGACACCAGCTAACGCATACAAAGCTTTAAGCCAGGGCTTAGTATTGTTTATCATTACCCCCATTCGTTTTAAAGGCTCCCATATTAATGCGCGAACCAACAGTTCCAAGTTACCTTCCTGTAAGGAAAAAACATAAAGCGTGTTTTGCAAAACTTCCGGTAACGTGTTTCGGATTGACTCGGGTAAAAATGAGAATTTTGCCTCGCTATTGATATAAAAATCCGTATCGGCGGAACCTTCCACTCTCAGTAAATGGGCGACAATGGACGGGGAAACCAGCAGTTGATAACAGCGCAAGAATGCATTGCCCATAAAATGCACTAGCACTAAGGTATCTAGCCCTAAAGAGAGTTCGATGAACATAAAACCCACTTGTGTAATAGAGGCATAGGCAATTTGGCCTTTAATGTTCGATTGCGTTTTTTCGGATAGGGTGGCAATAACCACCGTGAGCAAACCGATCATGAATACGATAAACCGGGTTAAATAATGGTAAGACCAAATCGGATCAGTCCTTAACAATAAAAACACGCCTAAATGTACGGATAATGCACCGTAAAAAATGGCGCTGGATGGTGTTGGCCCTTCCATTGCCCTGGGCAACCAAAAGCAAAAAGGAAACTGTGCGGATTTGCCCGATGCCCCGATAATAATCAAAGTAGATAACAAGAGCAGCGAACCGTAACCTGCGGGTGGAAATGAATTATGATTAAACAGATTAGCCAATTGGCTGAAATGCTGGCTTTCGTGGAACAACAGATGGCTCATCCAGGAGCCGAGCAGCAAGCCAATATCGCAAAATCGGTACACGGTATAAGCCCTTAGCGAGTTACGTACGGGTTGGACACGGTGCCGGTAGAAAGCAATTAAAAGAAACGAGGACATACCTACAATTTCCCAACCGGCAAACAGTATGTCTATCGATCCAGATAAGACCACCAGATTCAAGCCGAACACGAAGCTGAAAATCGTCAGGAAAAACCGTTTGTAACCGGCTTCCCGATGTAAGTAATATCGGCAATACTTGACAATAATGGAAAAAATCGCCCAAACACAGCCCAGGTATACGGCGCTTATCCGATCAAAGTAAAGCAAGATGGGGAAATGATAATCGTCGGTCGTATACAGAGTAAACCATTCAAATTCATGGCTAACGAAACCATTATTTGCCCATAAAACAATAAGTGAAACAATTGCAATACCCATCGCATGGCTACACATGTAACTAATCGTCGCAATCTTTTTTTCGTTATTAGGTGATAAAAAAACCAACCAAAAGCCCAGCAAAGGAAGCAACAGGCTGGCTAACATTAATCCATTCATTAATAACTCCTAAGTAGTTTATGGACTGGTATAGTTTCCGTTTGACCAACGAAGATGTCTTCCGAACGATCTGCTGTCGGTGTGTTAAAGTCTGAGGGCAGGTTGATCGGTTCCCAACTTCCAGAAGTATACAAAAATTGCACCCGGGTAGTTGGATGGCAGGAAACTAGGCGAATCCAATCGTTATCCAGCCATTCTTTAAGGTCTCCGATGTTTGCCAAAGCCTTATCCAGAATTATGCAAGTTTGTTCGGCGACGATCAGCAACCGTGCCGGTTCATGCACTTCAATCATTTGTTGGGGCAGGCCGGTACGTAAATCACCTTCGACACCATTGGCGACGCCCAACAAGCCGATTACATTGTGTGGTAATTTGGTACCTGCACCGTAGACGGAATTGTCTATGCATGAGAACAGGTACTCAAGGTTAATACCGCCGCAAACCGGAATAATCGCGGACAGGATTCGCACCATGATATTGCCTACGGCATCTTTATCGGGATCGTAAGAATGCAGGAAGGCTCGCCTGTCCATGAATAAATCCCGGGTCAGCTTTCTTCTCCCGATGATGCAGTACAAGTTGTTGGAATGGTTATATTCGGGTCTCGGTTCAAAAATAGATGATGCCCTTGCTGCTACATGCTCATGGGCTTTGTCAACCGTATTAGACTTTGGCGCTAATTCAAACCAGCGGCAACGCTCTCGGGCATTACGTTGTAGAGCAATTTCCATGACTTTTTGGAAAGCGGGCAAGCCCTCAGCCGGGTTTTGTTCCAGTAAGTGAGGGTCAAAATAGGTGATTTCATCGCGGCTGGTATTGTGCAGCGCCGCGACAAAACGTGTGCCGCCTGGAATATCAATGCCACGGCCATGCAAAATTTTCCTTACCTCCTCATGATTGGCCATCCATGCGAACGCCCGCGCATTGGGTGCGCCCGGTTTGCCTGAACAAGCCCCGCAGTCATAAGCGGCAAAGTGAGGGTTATTGACGCTGCTGGAACCGTGCGCGACAATCACGACCAAGGGTGAAAAATGTTTTGTCAAGCCGATATTAGTCAATAACCCACCAACCTTGTCCGCCATTTCCGAAAAAGAAAATCCCAATAAATAGCCGTCTTCAGTCGGCGTATCATTTTCCCTGAGCAAATGGAGCTGGGTATGGGAATCGACTTCACTTAACATCTTGAGCTTAGGCAATTTTGAACCAGGACGGAATACATCCCAAGCCATCCGAGCAGCGTAACCAAGCCCCAAGGTTTGGGTATACAACCAGCCCCGTAGCACCGAATGCGATTTGAAATGCAAATGGGAAATTGCATCCACTTTAGACTCGCCTTCCGGTTTTGCTTGCAGCCCGGATTCCTTGATTAAATGCTTAGGCTTGATGATGACCGGGCATTGCGCAACCGGATAAGCATCGTCCAACCCCTGATAAAGGAAATCAATGCCAAAAAAACCAGCCGCCCCAAAGGTTTCAATGCCTGGATCGATTTCTTCCAGGTAACGCCGTAAAGAACACTCACGGTCATCAATACAAAAGAAGGCCTGCACGAAAGGCTTTGCTTGGACACTTGGCGTGATGGTTTCTTTAGGCTTTAGGGCAGCCAGCAACTCGGTATGTAACGACCATTCCATGGCTTCATGCCAGACTTTTAAACACAAAGGCACGTCTGGTTTTGGTAGGCCGTTTTTAAGCAGGGTTGTGCCACTAGGTAAAGAAGTGCTGGCGACGTTTAAAAATTTCACCCCCTTACGCTTATGTAGAAAAGCAAGTTCACAAGCGAGTTCGACCGCGATAAGTTCCTTCAAAGAAATATTGCGGGGATCAAGCAAGGAGCGGGGATTCTCTTCAACAATCCGCACCATACCCGCCCAACCGGGATGGGCCAGTAACATTTCTAACAGGTATTGCTCATAAAGGTCGCCAGAATCAATAAGGGGCCCTACGATTTTTTCCAGACAAATCTGGATAACGTGCCCTGGGTCTTTGCTTAATAGTTCACGGACTATGGGTTCTTGCAATGGATAGAGCGGTAATAAGCTATTTTGGGCGAGCCGCATAACGCAATCCCAAAAACATTCACCCTCTTTAGGCAGTGTCCAGCGACTGATGCCTTGATCCAAAAAGTTACCCAGTAAACGGAACAGAATCGGGTGTACCAACACGTTGAGTTCTAGCTCAATCTTGGTTAACCAAGCATTGCGTATGCCATGGTTAGCCAAGGACACCGGAGGATAGTGACTGACAGTGTCCTGCTCGAACAAGGTTTGCTTGAGCTGTTCCTGTCCCCGCATTGAACATCCTGTCCGGCCTAATGCCCAAGTTATCGCGTAATCCTTGATGCGGCCTAGCCGGTACATTTTTTGATAATGTGCCATGGGCAAGTAACTGCGGGCTCCAAAAATTTTACCGGCCAACGCCACGCCTTCATGAAAAGGCAGGTGTTGGACAGCATGTAAGGTATTGTGATGGATGAAATCTTTGATAGGCCCCTGTGCGGGTAGCCAGTGTGCTATATGGGCTATGGTTTTATCCAAGTCGAACGCAGATGAAGGCTGTGTTGTAGCGCCATGACTAGCCAATGGTGCGGTTATCCCTGGTTGATTAAGCATGTTGTTATCTTTTAACCTCAGTATTGTGGTCAGGTTGTGTGTTTGGCGGTTTACCTGAACCTTAAAAAATCATTTAAGAGCTATGGGAATGTTGGGAAAGTCCGTCTATGGCCTTTTCAATACGCTTCTTAATTAAGTACGATGTTACGAAAACTGCTTTTATCAAAAATATGGGTTATTGATAAAAATGGCAGCGCGTCCATGCGCTACAGGAACAAGGAGCTATACATACCAATGTCCCTGCGATAAATAAAGCATTTGTCGTGCCATATTTGTTTAAAATAACTAACCGGCTATCAGAAAATAGGTTAATTCGGGGATTACGCCCTAATTTACGGGCAAATTGAGTCAGTACAAAAAATAAACGGTAGACTGATGCAACTAAAAATAAAGTCGATATGTACTGAGGATTTCAACCTTTTTTGGATATTGGTTGAAATGCACCGATAGTTTTGGTTGATTTAAACCATTTGCTGATTGGAAGCCTAACTCATCCAAGGAGCGGAGCAATGTCGTTACCAGGTAACTAAAGGGTTAACGCGATTCTTAATATATTGGCATACAGATTGCTCTATATACTTCGTCATAATTGAAAGTGAATTTTCTTAGGAGAAAAGTATGTCCAACCCAATTAGTCTAGCTGTACCGAAAACAGGCATCCCCGGCCTTATCGAAAACTGGCGCAGTGATCTGTTATCCGGTTTTTTAGTGTTCCTTATCGCCCTGCCGTTATGCTTAGGTATTGCGATGGCATCGGGCTTTCCACCGATGGCCGGCATCATAACTGCTATCATAGGCGGCTTACTGGTTTCAAGAATTAGTGGGTCCAATATCACCATTAACGGCCCTGCTGCCGGCTTGATTGTGGTCATTCTTGATGCGGTGCAGTCTTTGGGTGAGGGCGATGCCATGGCCGGTTACCGCTACACCTTGGCAGCCATTGTCATAGCCAGCGTGTTTCAGGCTTTATCGGGGGTTTTTAAGGCAGGCAGGTTAAGCGCATTTTTCCCTTTATCTGTTGTTCATGGCATGTTAGCGGCCATCGGCATCATCATTATGGCTAAGCAATTCCATACCCTGTTAGGTGTAAAACCTGCCGCTAAATCATTGTTTGGGGTAATCGCAGAAATTCCCCACTCGCTTTATGAGATGAACCCGGAAATTGCCTTGATTGGATTTCTTGGGCTGGCACTGTTGATCATCTGGTCGTTAATTAAAAACCCTAACTTAAAAATGATACCGGCACCCCTGTTGGTTGTGTTGTTAGGCTTGGCATTAGAACGTTATTTCGATCTAGACCATGTCCATAAATACCTGTTTTTACCGGATACCCAGTTTTTGCCAGAACACGAATTTACCATTGGGCCGGCATTCCTGGTCTCGGTGCCTGAGCATTTTATGTCAGGCTTTTATTTTCCAGATTTTTCTAAAATAGCTACGCTTGAATTCTGGGAAGCCGTGATCACCATTTGGCTGGTCGGTAGCTTGGAGAGTTTACTGAGCGCTGCAGCGGTCGATAAGCTTGACCCTTATAAGCGCACGTCGAATCTTAATAGGGATTTAACGGCGGTAGGCGTAGGCAACATGATAGCGGGGATGGTCGGCGGCTTGCCGATGATTGCGGAAATCGTGCGTAGTTCCGCTAATATCAACAACGGTGCCAAAACCGGCTGGGCTAACTTTTTCCATGGTGCCTTTTTATTGGTGTTTGTTGCGTTTTTCCCCAAGTTAATTCATGAAATACCGTTAGCGTCCTTGGCGGCATTACTGGTATTTACCGGCTTCCGCTTGGCTTCCCCAAAAGAATTTGCCAAGACCTGGACGATCGGTTTGGATAACTTTATCGTGTTTATATCAACTATCATCGGGGTATTGGCGATCGATCTGTTGGTCGGTGTGGCGATAGGGATTGTCGTAAAACTCATACTCCATGTTGTTCGAGGCGTAAAATTAAGCAATATTTTCTCAATGGCATACCATGTCAACCAAACTGATGAAAACACTTATCATGTGGCTATCACCGGTGCGGCGGTATTCTCTAATTTCATCAGCTTAAAAAGTGTGTTAGGAAATTTGCCAGAACATAAGACCATTGTTTTTGATTTCAGCGATGCCGGATTAATCGACCACACGGTGATGGAGTTTATCGAACACTTTAACCACGAGTATGTTCTCAGCGGGGGATCCTGTTCATTAGTCGGTTTAGATAAACATACCCCGTATTCAGGCCATCCACTAGCCGCTCGTCGTAAAAATATAGCTTGAGCGATAAGTCATATCGCCCCTTACTGCGCGGACGATATGACATTATTGAAGCTAGACTTAAAAGGGATCATATGAACAAGGTTGCTAAAGTCACACTCAGTTTTTGGATTATTAAAATCTGCGCCACTACCTTGGGCGAAACAGCAGGCGACTTGCTGTCGATGACAATGAATGTGGGTTATGGAATTAGTACTGTAATTTTAATGGGGCTGTTTCTCGTTTCCGTTATCGCGCAATTGTTTGCCAACACATTCCACCCCATCCTGTATTGGACAGTGATTCTCACAACCAGCACGGCGGGTACAACGATGTCAGATTTTATGGATAGAACGCTAGGCTTAGGCTACGCGAAAGGCTCATTGATCTTGGCAACTTGCTTGGTGATAGTCCTGGCTGTTTGGCGGTTCAGCGAAAAGTCACTCTCCGTCAGCAACATCCAAACCACCAAAGCGGAGTTGTTCTATTGGATAGCAATTTTATTTTCCAATACCCTGGGTACAGCCTTGGGTGACTTTTTAGCCGATGATTCTGGATTAGGGTTTCTTGGCGGGGCTGCCCTCATTGGCACAATCATCGCGCTTATCGCCCTTGCTTACTATGTCACCCGACTGAACCGGGTCATGTTGTTTTGGCTCGCCTTTGTGCTGACACGCCCATTTGGCGCAACCTTCGGCGACTTGCTCACAAAGCCGCTCGAAAAAGGTGGTCTGGGGTTTGGTACTGTCGGATCATCTGCCATTCTCGCCATCCTGCTCGTCGCGTTTGTTACGTATACCATCATTGCAGAAAAGCGTACGCCCAAGGCGGCGACGGCCTAATCATTGCTGATGCCTTCGATACGCTAAATTTATACGTTAACATTTAAGCAGAGACCTAAACATGGAATTACAACAAAAGCAAACCCTAAAGCTGTTCCTTTCTTTTTTAGTCGTGGCTAATACGCTGTTATTTTTAGTGATGGCGTATTTTCACCTGCTGAGTACTGATCCAAAATCAGCAGTATTTGTTGATTTTTGGGGTAGATTTACGGTTTATTCACTGTGGTTCATCGGTTTTGCACTCTACGTAAAATATGTATCCAAGATTCCAACTTTAAGACTGTTAGTCCTGCTAGTTATTGCCCTCAATATTCCCTTATTTTTGCTTTTGGCTTATTTCGACAAAATCAGTAACACCCCAGATATGATTGTTTTCGTTGATTTCTGGGGACGAATAACAGTCTATTCGTTGTGGTTCATGTGCTATGAAGCTTATCGTAAGTATCTTGGTTTTGAATGAAAAACAAAACTTGGTGTCGTTAATTTTATGCTGATGATGCCCAATAATTTTTGATAAAAGAAACCAACTAGCAACAGTTGGGCGCGGATTCGGATAATACGTGCAATTTTCAAGGGAGCGGTCAGTTGTTATAATTTGACGATTTGTCTCGACAAAGTGTCCGAACAAACTTGATTTCTACACACAATAAGCTATTCTCATGCAGAACATAACAATTAGGTATTTATACGTATATACACAAATTTTATTCGTGTGTAGCTTATTAAGCTAATTTAGGACGCTACCACTAAAATAAACAAAAATGAGGCAAACTTATGCAAAAACTTACAACGCGAAGATACAACTCAGTTTTTTTGTCAGCATCGTTGTTGATATTGACATCAATTGTTGCCATAACTAGCCCTAAACTTAATGCGATGCCCAGTTTTTCAAGGCAAACAGGTCAAGCCTGTAGCTCCTGCCATACACAATCTTTTGGCCCTAACCTGACGCCTTTTGGCCGTAATTTTAAACTGGGCGGCTATACAATGGGCGGCGGGACTGGCACCAATGCTAAATTGCCACCGATCAGCGCCATGATTACGGGATCATTCACGAATACGAATAAAGACGCGACTGATGTACCTAAAGGTTTTGATGCCAATAATAATTTTACCTTCGACGAAGCCTCGTTATTTTATGCGGGTCGGATTTATGGCAAGCTTGGCGCGTTCATTCAAGGCACCTATAACGGCTTTGAAGATATCCTGGAAATGGATAAGACCGACATCCGTTATGCCGACAACCTGGATATTGGCGATCATCAAATGACCTACGGTGTGTCTTTGAATAATACGCCGACCGTGCAGGATTTGTGGAACA